>JBKOXV010000064.1:0-15410 GCA_046725105.1 bacterium
CCACTACAACGTGGGAGGCGCCACGAAGCTGTACGGAGCGGCGCTGTACCGGCTGCGGCCCCAGGACTTCGGGGCGTTGCGCCACGTCGATGGCGTCTCTCCGGCGTGGCCGCTCGGCTACGACGACTTCGAACCCTGGTACACAAAGGCCGAGTGGTTGTACCACGTGCACGGGAACGCCGACGAGGACCCGACCGAGGGCCACCACTCGAAGCCCTACCCCTGGCCGGCCGTGTCGCACGAGCCCCGGATACAGGAGCTGTCCGACCAGCTCGAGAAGGGCGGCTACCACCCGTTCCACGCGCCGTGCGGCATCCTCCTCGACGAGGCGGACCGGGCCAGGAGCACCTGCATCCGTTGCACGTGGTGCGACGGCTACCCCTGCCTCGTGCACGCCAAGGCCGATGCCGAGACGATCGCCGTGCGGCCCGCGCTCGACCGGCCCAACGTGACGCTCCTCGTGGGCGCCGAGGTGACGCGACTGGACACCGACGGCACGGGCCGCTCGGTGACAGGAGTGGTCGTGACCCGCGGCGGGGCGACAGAGGTCTATTCGGGCGACGTCGTCGTCGTGTCAGCCGGTGCCGCCAACTCGGCGAAGCTCCTGCTGAACTCGGCCAACGAGCACCATCAGCGTGGCCTTGCCAATGGCTCCGACCAGGTCGGACGCAACTACATGTACCACAACTGCAAAGCGGTCGTGGCCCTGGGCAAGGAGGAGAACGACACGGTCTTCCAGAAGACCATCGGCATCAACGACTTCTACTTCGGCGCACCCGGCTTCGAGTGGCCGGCTGGCAACATCCAGATGGTCGGGAAGTCGAACGCCGAGGCCATGAAGGGCGAGGAGCCGAAGCTGACGAAGCTGGCCCCGCACTTCAGCCTGGCCGAGGTCGCCAAGCACGCCGTCGACTTCTGGCTGACCACCGAGGACCTGCCGATGCCGGACAACCGTGTCACGGTCGACGACGCCGGCAACGTGCATCTGGCGTACAAGTCCACCAACGACAGCGAGGCCGATCGACTGTACGACGAGCTCAAGAAGGTCCTGAACCACGTCGGCCTGGCTCAGCATCATGTGCTCGACAAGAACTTCTACATGCACATGGACGTCTCGGTGGCCGGTGTCGCCCACCAGGCCGGCACCTGCCGGTTCGGGACCGATCAGGCCACGTCGGTGCTCGACGTCAACTGCAAGGCGCACGAGCTCGACAATCTCTACGTCGTCGACACCAGCTTCTTCCCCAGCATCGGCGCCGTGAACCCGGCGCTGACAGCCATGGCGAACGCCCTGCGTGTGGGCGAGCACCTCACCGAACGGCTCGGCTAAGGGCCTCCTCCGATCTCGTCACGCCACCGAGCGGTTTTCGCACACTGACGTGACGGGAACGAGTGTTTGCGGTCTATTGGAAGTCGGGCAGCCATTCCGCCAGGATGATCCGCCCGGCCGCCTCGATCAGCGCCAGGTGCGAGAACGCCTGCGGGAAGTTGCCGAGGTGGTACCCGGTGGCCACGTCGAACTCCTCGGCGTAGAGCCCGAGCGGTGAACCGACGCGCTGGAGCCGCTCGAACTGGTCGCGGGCCCGCTGTTGCTCGCCGACCACGCAGAGCGCCGACACGAGCCAGTACGAGCAGATGAGGAAGCTGCCTTCCTTGCCCGACATGCCGTCGTCGGTCTCGTCCGTGCGGTAACGAAGGACGAAGCCGTCCTCGGTCAGCTCGTCGGCGATGGCCAGGACGCTGTTGTGGGCCCGCTCGTCTCCGGGCGCGAAGAACCCGAAGAGCGGCGCGAGCAGCGTGGACGCGTCGAGGGCGTCCGTGTCGTAGTGCTGGCGGAGGACGCCCCGAGCGCTGACACCGCGCTCGAGCACGTCGGCTCGGATCTCGTCGGCCGTCGCCTGCCACCGCTCGCGGAGCTCGGTGTCGCCCCGCATGTGCGCCAGCTTGGCGGCCCGGTCGAGGGCGACCCAGCCCATGAGCTTCGACGACACATAGTGCTGCGCCTTGCCGCGCGCCTCCCAGATGCCCTGGTCCGGCTCGGGCCACACTCGGGTCGCGCACTCCGCCTGGGCCTGGACGATGGGCCAGAGCCGGCGGGGGAGGCGCTGGCTGCGGTGCGAGTGGAGCAGCACGGCGTCGAGCACAGCACCGAAGACGTCGTTCTGACGCTGGTCGAAGGCGCCGTTGCCGATCCGGACGGGCCGCGCCCCCCCGTAGCCACTGAGATGGTCGAGCATCGACTCCTTCAGGTCGCGGCGCCCGTCGATGCCGTACATGATCTGCATGCCGCCGTCGTCGTTGGGCTCCAGGTCGGCGACGAACTGCATGAACTCGTTCGCCTCCCAGTCGAGGTTGAGCCAGTGCAACGCCTGCAGCGTGAACGTCGAGTCCCGCATCCAGCTGTAGCGGTAGTCCCAGTTGCGCTCGCCCCGCGGCGTCTCGGGCAGGCCCGTCGTCAGGGCGGCAACGGTGGCGCCCGTCGGCATGTAAGTGAGTCCTTTGGTGACGAGCGCCGAGCGCTGGACCGCCTCGCGGTACCGGTGGTCTGGAATCCGCGCCCCGTCCAGCCAGCGGCGCCAGTACGACACCGTCACCGCTACTCGCCGGTCGGCGTCGTCGGCATCGGCCGGGGCATCGAAGCCTTCGGCCCAGGTGAGGGCGCAGAAAGCCCGATCACCGGGCCGGAGGACGTGACGACCCCGCACCGTCTCACCTTCCACCCCCACGAGGAGGTCGGTGTGGAGCCGGATCACGGTGTCTCCACCGGTGGCCTCGGCGACATGACCGGCACCGTCGACCAGGCTCCACGTGGCGGCGATGCGGCCGTAGTCGAACATCGGCTCGCAGACCAGCTCCAGCTCCACCTGGCCGTCGATGCACTCGGCGGTCCGGACCAGTAGGTGCTCGCCGTCGTAGTCGGCCGGCGGGCGCGTGTGGGGAGTGACCGTGTCCGGGCCGCGCGTCGGCCCCATCGTGAGGGCGTCGCGCACGACGACCCAGCCCGACGGGGTCTTCCACGTCGTCACCATCACGTTCGTGCCCGGCTCATAGGCACGCGACGTCGGCACGTTGATGCCGAACGGTGCGAACCGGAACGTGCCGGCCTCTCGGTCGAGCAGGGAGCCGAAGATGCTCGGCGAGTCGAAGCGGGGCACGCACAGCCAGTCGACGGAACCATCGGGCGCGACGAGCGCGCCCGTGTGGCAGTTGGAGAGGAACGCATACTCGGCGATCGGCGGGAACGGAGACGGCGCCGCCGCGCTCGCCGGGGCGGCCGCCTCCGTCGCCTCCTCGGAACGCTCGGCGTGGGATCGGCGCGTAGCCATGGCCGCCCGCCCTACAGGCCCGGGCTCGAGTGCATGATGCCGCCGTCGGCGAAGATCGTCGTCGCGGTGAGGTAGCTGGCGCCCTCCCCGGCGAGGAAGACCACGACGCTGCCGATCTCCGACGGCTGCGCCATCCGTCCCATCGGGATGGCGTTGTTGAGGGTCTTCAGCTTGTTGGGATCAGCCTCGGTCTCGGCGTTGATCGGCGTGTCGACGGCCCCCGGTCCGACGCCCACGACGGCGACGCCCATCGGCCCCAGCTCGACACCGGCGGTGCGGGTGAGCATGCGCATGCCCCCCTTGGAGAGGCAGTACGGCGTGTTGGCCGGCATGGGCCAGTCCTCGTGCACCGAGCTGATGTTGATGATGCGGCCGCCCCCGCCCTGGGCGATCATCTGCTTGGCGGCCAGCTGCGTGCCGAAGAAAGCGCTCTTCAGGTTGATGTCGAGCACCTTGTCGTACTGGGCCTCGGTGGTGTCCAGGATGGACGTCCGGGTCTCGATGCCGGCGTTGTTGACCATGATGTCGAGTCGCCCGAAGGCGTCGACGGCGGCGTCGATCAGCCGCTGCAGGTCCTCGACCTTGCTGACGTCGGCCTCGACCCCGATCGACGACCCGCCGAGGGCGGCGATCCGGCGCTCGAGCTCCTCCGTCGCTTCTTCATTCGCCACGTAGTCGATGACCACCTTGGCGCCGGCCTCGGCCAGCGCCAGCACGACGGCCATGCCGATCCCGGAGTTGCCGCCGGTGACGATGGCTACTTTGCCTTCGAGCGTCATGATGTCTCCTCCTGGAGGGTCTGATCGGTGATGACGTGCCAGAGGTCGCCGACGGCGTAGACGCCGTTGCCCGGACGACCGCGGATCAGGTCGGCCACCACACCGGTCCACCCGGTCTGGTGGGATGCGCCGAGGCCGGCGCCGTTGTCGCCGTGGAAGTACTCGTTGAAGACCAGGTTGTCGCGCCACGCTGGATCGCGCTGCAGACGCTCCACTCCTCCGAAGCACGGTCGGTTGCCCTCGGCATCTCGAAGGAACAGCGAGATCAGTCGACCACGGAGGTCGGCGGCGATCTCCGCCAGCGTGTGGGGCGATCCCGAACCGGTCGGATACTCGATCTTCAAGTCGTCGCCGAAGAACCGGTAGTACCGGTCCAGGGCGGTGACGACGAGGTAGTTGAGAGGGAACCAGACCGGGCCGCGCCAGTTTGAGTTTCCGCCGAACATCGACGTCGTCGATTCGGCCGGCTCGTAGTCGATCGACGCCCGCACACCCTCGATCTCGAGCTCGTAGGGATGCTCCCGGTGGAAGGCGGAGACGGCGCGGAGCCCGTGGGGCGAGAGGAACTCGCCTTCGTCGAAGAGCTTTTCGAAGAGTCGTAGGAGCTGTTCGGTGCGGACGACGCCCAGCAGGAGCCGCTGCTGGCCTGGCTCGCCTTGCAGCAGGCCGGCCTCGACGAGTCGGTCGCGGTTCCCAAGTCCCTCGGCGCGGAGCAACCGGGTGAAGTGCTTCCCGACTCGTTCGGCGCGAGCCAGTGCCCTCTCGTCGACGACGACGGACGCGAGCAAGGGGATGATCCCGACCATCGATCGCACCTTCACCGGCACCTCGGCGCCCGACGGCGTGACCAGGCGGTCGTAGAAGAGCCCGTCGGCATCGTCCCAGACACCGGAGCTGTTCATCGCCTGGGAGATGGTGGCGAAGTGCTCGAGGAACTTCATGATGACGTCGGCCGCCGGACGGCGCCCGGAGCGTTGAAGGATGGCGGCGATGGCGCCCATCGACAGCGCGTAGGCCGCCATCCAACCCGTCGCGTCGGACTGCTCCAACGTGCCGCCGACGGGCAGGTGGGACCGGTCGAGGGGGCCGATGTTGTCGAGGCCGAGGAAGCCGCCCTCGAACAGGTTGTTCCCGGAGCGATCCTCGAGATTCACCCACCATGTGAAGTTGACGAGGAGCTTGTCGAAGACGCGGCTGAGGAAGTCGACGTCGCGGCCGCCGTCGATGGCGAACACTTCGAGCGCCGCCCAGGCCTGCACGGGTGGGTTGACGTCGGAGAAGTCCCACTCGTAGGCGGGCAGGGCCCCGTTCGGATGTTGGAACCACTCGCGGCACACCAACACGAGCTGGTACTTGGCAAAGGCCGGGTCGACGTGGGCCAGGGCGACGCAGTGGAAGGCAAGGTCCCATGCCGCGAACCACGGGTACTCCCACTTGTCGGGCATCGACATGATGTCGAACGCCTCGAAGTGCACCCAGCGGCCATTGCGACCGCCGCGCCGAGCCGACGACGGTGGGGGCTGGGTCGGGTCGCCGTCGAGCCAGCGGGCCACGTCATAGGCGTAGAGCTGCTTGCTCCACAGCAGGCCGGCGAACGCCTGCCGCATCACCATCGCCGCGTCGGCTGTTGCGCCGGCCGGAGTGAGCTCCTTGTAGAACTCGTCGGCCTCCTCGCGCCGTCGCCGCGTCACGGCGTCGAAAGCGTCGCCGAGATCGGCTGCGACCGTCGACTTCGAGGCCGACGGTTGCAGGCGCAGCCGCAGCTCCACGCGCGCGCCCGGGGCGACGTCGAGCCGGTACCAGCACGCCACCTTCGTGCCCCGGAGGTCGGGATTGACCGAGTCACTCCCGCTCACGACGTGGTCGTTGATCCCGTCCTTCGGGAACCGGGGGCCGGGCACCCCGTAGAGACGAGCGAGGTTCGTCTCGTTGTCGCAGAAGAGCAGCTTCGGCGCCGTGCCGTCCGGGCCGGGACCCGGCACCAGCTGCAGGTCGCCCAGGAAGGGATGGGCGATGCTGATCGACCCGTCGAACTTCGCCGACAGCTCCGGCTTGGGCGCGTCCACGTCCCATGACCACGTGTTGCGAAACCAGGCCGTCGGGAGCACGTGCAACGTGTCGGCGTCCGGGCCGGCGTTGGTAACCCGCACCGTCATCAGGAGGTCGTGCGGGTCGGCCTTGACGTAGTCGACCTCGACGATCCAGTAACTGTCGCCGTCGAACACCCCGGTGTCGAGCAGCTCGTACTCGGGCTCGTAACGATTCCGGCGGCCATTCTCGGCGATCAGGTCGTCGTACGGGAAGGCCGCCTGTGGGTAGTGGTAGCGCCAGCGGTTCCACGCATGGCTGGGCACGGCGTCGAGGTACCACCAGTACTCCTTGACGTCTTCGCCGTGGTTGGCCTGGGCGCCCGTGAGGCCGAACATCCGCTCCTTCAGAATCGGGTCGCGCCCGTTCCACAGGGCGAGGGCCAGGCAGAGGCGCTGCTCGACGTCGCTGAATCCGGCCATGCCGTCCTCACCCCAGCGGTACGCCCGGGACCGGGCATGGTCGTGGGGGAAGTAGCTCCAGGCCTCGCCGTTGTCGCTGTAGTCCTCTCGAACGGTGCCCCACTGGCGCTCGCTCAGGTACGGCCCCCACAGGTACCAGTCGGAGGCGTCACGGAGGCCGTCTTCGAGTCGCCCGAACGACTCCACCCGTGCGCGCTCCGCTCCGGCCATCATTCCTCCTCCGACGCTCTCCTCGGAGCGTAAGGATCCGCCGGAACAGGCGCATCGCCCACATCGGATGATGCGTTACCGGCCCGAACGATCGGACGATGAGCGATGGTCGAGCCTCAAACGACGGGCCGGGAGCTGAAGAGCCCGGGCTACGAGATCTTCATCGGCGCGCTGTCGGTGCTCTCGATCGTGAACATCGTGCTCATGTACGGGGTCGACGACAAGAGCCTCAGCAACGTGCTGCTGATCATGAACGCGCTGTTCAGCGTCACCTTTCTGATCGACTTCACCTATCGGCTCCTGACGGCACCCTCGAAGTCGACGTACTTCTTCCGCCGCTATGGCTGGGCCGACCTCCTGGCCAGTCTGCCGCTCGCCCAGCTGAAGGTGTTGCGACTGTTCCGGGTGCTGCGGGTGTACCGCCTCCTACGCGACTACGGGGCCAGGAACATCCTCCGCAGCCTCGGGCACGACCGAGCGGGGAGCGCGCTGTACATCCTCCTCTTCATGGGTGCCCTCGTGCTCGAGTTCGGCAGCTTCGGCATGCTGCTGCTCGAGCAGAATGCGTCCGGCGCCAACATCACGAACGCGTCTGACGCGGTCTGGTACGTGGTCGTGACGATCTCCACCGTCGGGTACGGCGACAAGTATCCCGTCACGAACGGGGGACGCATCCTCGGCTCGGTGATCATCGTGATCGGTGTGGGGATCTTCGGGACCTTCACCGGCTACCTGGCGAACTTCTTCCTCTCCGCCAAGCCGGCCGCCCCGGCCGACCGGCCCGCCGACGACGCTCGGCGCCAGGTCGCTCGGCTCAAGGAGCTGCTGGCCCAGCAGCAGGCCACCGTCGATGAGGTCGAGCTCCTCCTCCAGGCCGAAGGCCGCTGACGTGCCTCCGCCTGACCACCAACCGGCTTGGGGGCGCTGGGGCGGGCCGGGACCACGGCCCTCGGCGGCTAGGCCGCATCGGAGTGGTCCTGTCGTCGTCGTCGGTGCCTCGTGTCCTGGTGGTGGAGGGAGTGGTGGTGCCCGCCGACGCCCGCGCCAGCTCGGCTGCCTTCGCCTTCGACAGCGCGCCCTCAGCCAGCCCGTCGGCGACGCCCGGCATGAACGACACCGCAGCCGCCAACTCGACGTCGCGGCGCGCCGCCCCGCCGCGCTTACCGGCCCGTTGGGCCACCCACGTCGCCATGTCGCGTGCCCCGTCGCGGCGGTAGCCGGCCCGAGCGTGCATCGCCGCGATGGCACGCAGCCGGGCCGCATCCAGTTGCGGCCACACCGTCAGGAGCGACCCCACCAGCTCGACCAGCGCGTCGAGGTCGAGGGCATCCAGCGCCTCGGCGCCACACGCCGCCAACACCTCCTCGATGGTGGTGGTCCCCTTGCCATCCCGCCACTCTAGCCGATAAAGGCGGAATGTCCAAACATATGTTCGGTTTCATCTCAGCTACAAGTCCGGTAGACCTTCAGACCGCGACGCTGACCGGCAGCGAGGCGATCCAGGCCACGGCGGCGAGGAAGACGACGCAGCCGACCACGAGCAGGATGCTCCTGGCCCCCCGCCCGCGCACCTTGGCACTCATTCCGGCGAAGAAGAGGGCCACGGCGAACAGAACGACGCCGAGCACGTAGTTCGACGCCCGTTGGACGTTGCGCGGAACCTGGGCCGCGAGCACGTCGGTCTGCGCGTCCAGGCGTTGCGCGTCGGCACTAGCCGCCAGCTGGTACTCGGGCATGGCGAACGGCGTCGGCGGCGCGTCCGGGGTCGTCAACGGGTTCGTGGCCAGCCAGGCGTCGAAGGCGGGACGGAACTCGGGCCGGAAGCGCCGTTCGTAGAACTGCTCGAGCGCGCCATCGTCGTGGGCCGTGGCGTCGACCCATTGGATGAAGGTCGCCACGTCGATCTGCGTCTGGCTCGACGCCAGTTGGGCGGCACGGGCCGCTTCGGTGCGGGAGGCGTTGGCGCGGCTGGCCGCCTTCACCTGCTCACCGTTCCACCTCGTCGCCTGGTAACTGCTCCACGCCGTCGCCACGGCCGCCACAGACAGCAGCACGGTGGCCACGATCTCGAGCCGGTCGGAGCGGGGCCGTTCGGCCGGAGCCTCAGGAGAAGACGTTGACGGCACGAGCGATGACGAGACCGATCACGGCGAGGGAGACGGCGGACTGCACCGCCATGGCCAGCTTCGCCCAGCGGGCCAGGGGGAGGACGTCGGTCGGGCTGAACGCCGTGCTGGTGCAGAAGCCGAGGTAGAGGTAGTCGACGAAGATCGGGTGCCAGTCAGGAGGTGCCAGGTCCTGATCCTGTTTCTGCGGGAACGCGAAGTCGGGATACTGGCGCGGGGCATTCGTCCGCACCCGCGGTCCACCCGAGTCGAACACCCAGTAGAGCAGGCTGAAGGCGAGGATGTTCCCGAGCCAGACCAACGCGCCGCTCGCCAGCAATCGGCCTCCGCTGTTGGTCTGCGGGTTGCCAGTTACGAGGTGTTCGATCAGGACCACGGTGGCCCATAGAGCCGCCGCCAGCAGCAGGCCGACGAGGACGATCGCCGCTCGCCGGAGCTGAAGGGCGCGCCGGTTGTCACTGGTGGGGTCGGCGAGCAGCAGGACGACGAGCAGGGCCACCTCGATCACCGGCAGCAGCCACGGGATGCTGATGGCCCTATCGCTCGGCAGCCAGATGCGCAGACTCACGTTCAGGGAACCGACCACGAGCACGGCCACCGCCGGCGGCCAGCGCGACTCTCCCAGTCCTGCCGGGTGAGACACAGTCACACCACCATTGGAGCGGGGTCGGCCCGTCATCGCATCGCCCGAATGGGATGAAGTTGCCCCGCTCCCGTTTCACGCTGGTTCGACCAGGCCTCACGTGGTTCAGCCAGCGTGAAAACGGATGGAGGAGGGGGTCATTCCGTCGGCGTGGCCGACGGCGGCTTGTACAGCGACACCAACCGAGCCAGCGTCGTGGCGATGAACACCTGCCCGATCACGGCCTCGATGACCACGACCCGACGGCCGAGGTCGGTCTTGGCCGTGTAGTCACCGAACCCGACGGTGGTCAGCGACGTGAAGCTGAAGTAGGAGTACACCGGCCGGCTCACATCTTCGCCGAACAGAGGCTCGTCGCCGAGGTTGTCGAGCGCACCGTAGATCGAGCTGAACATGAGGCCGATCAGGAAGTAGGCGCACACGGCGCCGTAGATCGTCTGCAACGTGACGCGGCGGTGACGGAGCACCCGGCCGAGGACGGCGACCATGACGGCGGCGAACATCACGACCAGGGCGAGGTTGGCAAGCCCCGCCGCCGTGTCTCCGGACCGCACCGCGGTGAACCCGGCCAGGATGCCGATCACGACGAGCACCGGCAGCCACCGGCGATCCCGCCCCACTCGCGTCGCCAGGAGCGCCACCACCAGCGCCGCCGCTTCGAGGGCGGCGGCGACGTAGCGGAGCCAGCTGGGGTTCGAGAAGCCGAGGGCGACGAAGGCGCCGACGAGGCAGAGCAGGAGCAGACCGAACCGGTCGTGGACCTCGGATAGGCGGGCTCCGTGTCGCCTCGGGCTGGTCATGGCCGACGGTTGGCATCCTCAGAGGCGTAGCGGGCGAGCAGGCTCATCTCCTCGTCCTTGCCCGGGAAGAGGAAGTACACGACGGCGGCCCCGGCCACGATGGCGATCGCCCCCGCGACGTAGGCCCAATCGGCGCCGTCGAGGAACGAGGACTTGGCGGCGGCGATGATTTGTTGGCTGTACTGCGGGTACTGGGCCGCGGTCTGCTCGGCGCTGGAGAACGACTTCTGCAGCTCGCTCTGGACCGAGTCCGTTATCAGCTGCTTGTTGGGCGCCGAGGCGATGGCGGCGGCGACGGCCGACGCGTACCCCGCGGTGAGCAGCGCTCCGAGGATCGACTGCATGATGGCGCCGCCCAGGTCCCGCTGGAGATCTGCGGTCCCCGACGCCATACCGGCCCGCGTGACGGGCACCGAGCTGGTGAGCGAATGCGACGCCGGCGTGCCCGCGAACCCCACCCCCGCGCCCACCAGGGCGTACCCGAGCCCGATCGCCCAGTACGAGGCATCCTCGTCCCACAGGCCGAGCATCACGAGGAAGCCGAGGAGGCAGCACGCGTACCCGACGAGCAGCGTGAAGCGGGCGCCTCGGGCCTCGACGAGCTTCGCCGAGCGGGGTGCGGCCAACACCATGAAGACGGCGGCGGGAAGGATGGCGGCGCCCGCCTCGATGGTGTCGTAGCCGAGGACGTTCTGAAGGAACTGCTGGCCGATGAACATGGCGCCCATCAGCGTCCCGAACACGATGATGCCGGCGCAGGCCGCGACCCAGAAGACCCGGCGACCGGCGATGCGGAGGTCGTAGAGCGGCACGCGCGCCCGCCGCTGGCGGATCACGAACGCGATTCCGGCGGCGAGGGCGATGACGACCAGCCCCACCACGAGGGCGGCCTCGTTGGGCACGGGCGCGAAGTTGATCGCCAGCACGACGGCGGCGACCAGGACCACCGAGAGGACGCCTCCGAGGTTGTCGACGGGATCCGACGTCTCGCTCACGTGGCTAGGCACGACGGCAATGGCCATGAGGAGGGCTACGACGGCCAGCGGCAAGGTGACGAGGAACACCGAGCCCCACCAGAAATGGGTCAGGAGGGTGCCCGCGACGAGCGGACCGAGGGACGAGATGGCGCCACCGATGCCCGACCACAGCGCAATGGCCTTGGTGCGCGCCGGACCTGACCACAGCGCGGTGATCAACGCCAGTGTGGTCGGGTAGGCCATGCCAGCGGACAGACCGCCGAGAAGGCGGGCCGCCACGAGCACTTCGACGGAGCCGGCCCACGCCGCGATGAGGCAAGCCGGCACGGAGAGGACGACGCCCAAGATGAGCATCAGCTTGCGGCCGTAGCGGTCGCCGAGGGCGCCGAGGTAGAGGACCGACGCCGCCAACCCGAGCGAGTAGCCGACGGCGACCAGGTTCAGCGCCGTCTGGGAGGCGTCGAACGCCCGCCCGATGTCGGGCAAGGCCACGTTGGCGACGGCCAGGTTCAGGTTGGCCACCGCCGCCGCCAGGATGAGCGCCACCAGCACGACCATGGGCCGCCCGGCCATCGTCCCACGCACGTCGCTGGGCGACTCGACCGTGGTCATCGCCGGTGTCGGCTCACGCTGTGTCACGTCTGATCAGTGCCATGGTCACCGGTCAACTGCACTTCAGGGACTGGAGGCTCGCCAGCAAGGCGGCGCCGGTCTGCGCCGCCGCCGTGGCGGCAGTCGCGACACCACTCACACCGGATGAGCCCGTGTTCCCGAGCGCCGTCTCGAGTTGCTGCAAGGAGTCTTCGAACGCCTTCACCTGCGGCTGCAGGTCGGCGGACGCAGCCGCCTTCACGGCTTGCAGATTGGTCTTCACCGTTGCCAGCGCGCTCTGGAGGGCCGACGTCCCGTTCTTGACGACGTCGACGCTGGTGAGATTCTGGATCGAGTCCCTCAACTCGTCGCGGGCCGAGCACATTGCGGCGCTGGCCGTCGCGGCCGTCGACGTCGCCGAGGCCGACGCCGTGGTGGTCGCCGAGGTCGCCGGCCTGGTGGTGGCCGTCGATGTTGCCGACGAGGAGGACGAATTGTCGCTGCCACACGCGCCGAGGAGAGCGAGCCCGACGACAGTCAGCAGGGCCGGTCGCGGAATGTGGATCCTCATGGCGTCATCAAGCCACGTGTCTCCGCCTCGCCGCATCGTCCACCGTGGATGAAACGGAGCCGTTCGGCACCGCCCGTTCATCCAATGAGGATGATGACGTCCGGCGGCGCCGCTGGCACTGTGGCCGCCAGGAGGCCGAGCACAGACCGCGGCTCGCCGATGCGACGAAGCGACGAATCGAAGAGAGGAACGAACCATGACCATCGGCCCGGTGGAGTACATCATCGTGGGGTTCCCGGGGAACCAGTTCAACGGCGAGATCGTCCCTGCCCTCGCCGACCTGATCGACAGCAAGACGATCCGAGTTCTCGACCTGGTGTTCATCTCGAAGGACGCCGATGGGAACGTGACGAGCTTCGAGTTCGATCAGCTCGACGAGCTCGGCGCCTTCGGGGATCTCGACGGAGAGGTCGGCGGGCTGATCGGTCCCGAGGACATCGAGCACGCCGCCGAAGGCCTCGAACCGAACATGTCGGCCGGCCTGCTCCTCTGGGAGGACCTCTGGGCGATCCCCATGGTCGAGGCCATGAGGAACTCGGGCGGCATCCTGCTCGAGGGCGGGCGAATCCCCCACGACCTCGCCGAAGAGGCGTTCGCCGGGCTCACTCCCGCCGGCGCCTGAACGTTCAACAAGGAGACGATCGACATGCCTCTCGTACGCCGACCTATCGCCCGGGTCGCGGTGACGACCGCCGTGGTAGCCGGGACCGCCACTCGAGTGAGCGGACGTGTGGAGCGCCGCCAAGAACGACGGGGACGCTAGCGGCCGTTCCACGCCAGCTGCCGTTCTCGCGCGCCAGAGCGGCCGTGATGACCTGTTCGGCGCGCGAAAACGTGAAACCACGGCCCCGCGTGAGCGCGGTGCGGCCTCGAGGCAGCAGTGAGTCTGCTGTTCAGGCCCGATAGGCCCCTCGCTCGGTGGCTCGCCGAGCGGGCCGAGGGCCCGACGGAGAGCGCCGTCGAGCATGCCGGTTGCCTCGGGCTGCCGCCGCATCGGACGACGGCATCGAGCTGGGCCAGAACCGACGAATCGGGCCGGTCCGACGCCTGTGCTCACCCCCGCGATCGTGCCGCCGTCGTACGAGACGCGGTCCGAGCCACCATTGCCGACGACCCCCTCGAGCTGTCGAGCATCTTCTGCGACGACGTGACGGGGAGCGCGCCGACCATAACGGTGTTCTCGCGCGAGGAACTCGAAAGAGTGTGCGAACGGGGCGACGACGCCCTCGATCTCGTCGAGCTCAGCATCGACCCGGTCGATGTGATCGGCAACCGGGCGATCGCCGAGTGGCGGATCACCGCCGTGTTCCAGCGCCCGTTCCTCCTCGGGGACGACCGCCTCGTGGAGCCCACCGGGCGGCTCGTCCGCCTCAGCGCCGTGACTGTGGCCAGTTTCGACGGCGAACGAATCCGATCCTTCCGGCACTACCTCGACGACGCCGCCCTGTTCGAGCAAGTCCTGTCGCTCGGCTGATCCCCGCGGTGCCCCTCAGGCGCTTCGGGCCGCGTCTTCGAACAGACCGGCGTCGCGTGCCTGATCGACGGCACCAGCTCTCGACGAGGTGCCCAACTTGCGGTAGATGGCGATGGCCTGCGTCTTCACCGTGTTCCGCGAGACGTAGAGGCGATCGGCGATCTCCGCCAGAGTCAGGTGAGTGGGGAGGTAGGCCAGGACGCGAAGCTCGGCAACGGTCAACGACGACGGCCCGAACCCATCCGTTCCCGCTTGGCCGGCGAGCTCGCGGCGGAGTTGGGCTACTTGCTCCTTGACCCGGATGGCGTCGCTGGCATGCACCAAGAAGCCATCGGCTTCGTTGAGCCTGGTGAGCGCGGCGACACGGTCACCAAGGATGAGATTGCTCCGAACGAGGGCGATCCTGGCTTGCAGGTTGGCCCAAGGACCAACTCTGGTGAAGCCCAGCAAGCTGCGTCGTGTCAGGAGGCAGTCGGAATCCGCCTCGGCGATGTGACCCTCGTGGGCTTCCACCATTGCGCTCAGCGCCGTGACCAGGAACTGGCTGGGCATGTGGGCCACATCATGATCGGTCAGCACGGTTCGCCCGGCCCGAGCCAGCGTCGCCGCCTCGGTCCATCGACCTCGCTCGACTTCGAGGACGGCCAGGTGGGCCAGGCACAACCCGCGGACGGCGGGCGTGCTCGCCGCTTCGACGAGCGCCTCGGACAGGATGTCTTCGGCCGCGGCTTCGTTGCCGAGCATGAACTCCGCCGCCCCCCTGAGCAGGCCGGCCAGCGACCGCCAGTCTCCGTGCGGGAGGCGCCGGTAGGCGTAGAGCGCCTCGTCGGCCATCTCCGCGGCGCCGAGGCGGTCCACCATGGCCCGCAGAAGGGCGAGGGCGACCGGCGGCACCCAACCGGTCGCCCTGGTCGGGCGTTTGGAGCGCGCCCCGGCCTCGGCCCGACGAAGCCAGTGAACGGCGCCATCGCCGTCGCCGGCGGCCACCCTGGTGTGCGCCACGGTAATGGCCAACAGGGGTTTCTGCGTCAGCTCCTCGGGTGGGAGGAGAGACAACCACCGCTGGACGGTGGCATGGCGACCCTGACCGGCGTACGTACCAGCGTGCGCGTTGATGAGCGACTCTGCCCGTTTCAGGTCGCCACCTCGCCAGGCGTGGCTGACGGCTCCATCGATGTCGCCGCGCCCCTCGAACCAATCGGCGGCCCGGCTATGGATCAGTCGAGCCTGGTCGGGCGGGTGCTCGTTGAGCTGCGCTTGCAGGAGGTCGATGAGCAGATGATGGAGCCGGTACCACACGCGCCGGTCGTCGAGCGCCATCACGAGCAGGTTGAGGCGTTCGAGCCCGTCCAGGACCGCCGCGGAGCCGGTTCTGTCCAGCGCGGCGTCGCACAGCGGACCAC
>JBKOXV010000202.1:0-9694 GCA_046725105.1 bacterium
CAGCAGGTGGCTCGACAGGAACACCGTCGTGCCGTCGCGCGCCAGGTCGGCCAGCAGGGTGCCCATCTCCCGGATGCCCTGCGGGTCGAGACCGTTCGTCGGCTCGTCGAGCACCAGGAGGCGGGGCCGGCGCAGGAGGGCCCCCGCCAGGCCGAGCCGTTGGCGCATGCCCATCGAGTAGGCCTTCACCGGCCGCCGGTCCACGCCCCCGAGCCCCACCCGCTCGAGCGCCTCACCGATGCGCCGGGCGCGAGTGGCGCGGCGACCGCCCGGGCCGGCGGCGTCGAACACGGCCAGGTTCCGGCGGCCGGACATGTTGGGATAGAAGCCCGGCCCCTCGATGAGCGCGCCCACCTCGGCCAGCGCGTCGCGCGCCCCGTTCGGCATGGGCCGCCCCAGCAGCTCAGCCCGGCCGGCGGTCGGCGCGACCAGCCCGAGCACCATGCGGATCGTGGTGGTCTTGCCGGAGCCGTTCGGTCCGAGGAAGCCGAACACGTCGCCGGCGAGCACTTCGAGCCCGACGTCGTCGACGACGGTGAGGCGCCCGAACCGCTTCGTGAGCCCGTCCGTGCAGATGACCGCCGTCATTGCCCTGGCCTCGTCTGGTTGACGACAGCGGCGACCCGATCGAGCTCGTCAAGGGTGACGGCGCCGGTGAGGACGTAGCCGAGGCGGCCCGAGGACAGGGCCATGGCGTTGACGAGCTGCGTCTCCACAACACGCGCCGGCCCACCCCACGGCCGGTCGGTGAGGGCGAAGGTGCTGGGGATCGCCTGGTTCAGGAGGTACGACGGGATCGCCACGACGGTGACGATGTCGAAGCCGTCTCCGTAGGTAGCGACGCCGCCGGACTGGCCGTCGCCCCGGGCGAGCCCGGCCAAGGTGTCGGGCAGGTCGATCGAAGCCGTGAACGCCTGGAGTTGCTGGAGCAGATCGGTGTTGTTGCCGCCGCGTCGGTTGCGGGCGCCCCGGGGGCGCACGAAGGTGACGAGATCGCGGTCGGGCATCGACAGAGACACGTCGAGGAACTGAGACTCGAACACGGGCCGGTCGGCGCCACGGGAGACGACCGCAACCCGCAGGACCACGCCCGAATCCGGGTCGGCCCAGACGTCGACGTGGTCGACGGTGCTCACGGGCGAGGCCGGCACGACGCGCACACCCGGCACCGATCGCCCGGCCACCCGCGCCGGGCCGAGCGGCTGCAGCTCGGCGGGTGTGGCGCCGGCAACGATGCGCCGGCCGAGCTCGGGCGGCACGACGTCGGTCGGGCGAGGGAGGCGGACCGCACCGGGAGCCTGGTCGGTGCGCCACACCCGCCGGTCGTTGGAATCCCACGTCCAGCTGCCGGTGGCGTCTCCGTAGGTGTCGGTCTCCCCGGTCGTGCTCAACAGGTCGACGCGCCACGCCGTCGGGTCGGCCCGCCACACCCGGATCTTGGCCGGGCCGCCCAAGAGGGCTGTGGCCTGATCGACGTCGGGCAGATCGGGGATGCCGAGCTGGCCGCGCGTCTCGACGTACCCCTGGTACGGCGCCGCCGCGGAGGCGCCGATGGTGGAGGCCAGCTGGCCCGGGTCGACGGCGGGCGCACGCACCGGGAGCGCGCCGACCACGGCGGGGATGGCGGCCAGGACGGCGATGCCGGCCACGACGACGGCCCACCGCCACCTCCGCGCCACCCGGCCCATCCGTTCAGGTTGGCACGAACCGGCCCGATTTCGTGGTCGCGCGTCGACGCGAACAGCGGCGCCGGTCGTACACTCCGGCGCGGAGAAGAGGTGTGTCATGTTGACCATCGCCTGGATCGCCGTCGGCGTCGTGCTGATCGGCGTGGAGGTCCACCACCTCGCCTTCTACGCCCTCTTCGGGGCGGTCGGATGCTTTGCCGCTGCCATCGTGGCCGCCGTCGCGCCCGACGCCATCGCCCTGCAGGTGATCGCCGCCGTCGTGGTCGCCATCGTCGGCATCCTGCTCGTGCGGCCGGCCGTCAGCGAGGCCGTCACCCAGCGGCGCGGCGGCGCCCGCACGGCGGGGGTCCACGGCGGCCTGGTGGGGCAGGAGGTCATCACCCTCGACACCGTGGGCGGGCACGGTGAGGTCGGTCACGTGCGCCTGGCCGGCGAGAGCTGGCGCGCCGTGAGCGGAAACGATCACCCCATCCCGGCCGGGACCAAGGTGCTCGTGACGGCCGTGCAGGGCACGACGCTCGTCGTGTGGCCGGCCGACGGGCACTTCCCGCACGTCTGGCCGGAAGGCAACGAAGAACAGGAGCAGTCGTGATATTCGCCCTCGGCGTCGGCGGCCTCATCGGCATCATCGTCGCCGCCCTCGTCGTCATCGTGTTGATCGCGGCCCTGCGCCAGATGGTCAACATTGTCCAGCAGGGTCAGGTCGGGGTCGTGAAGCACCTCGGCGAGTACCGCAAGACCCACGAGCCCGGGCTGGTGATCATCGCACCGTTCGTGCAGTCGCTGCAGCGCGTCGACATGCGCGAGATCCCCCGCCCCGGCGATCGCCAGGACGTCATCACCAAGGACAACGTCGTCGTGACGGTCAACGCCACCATCTTCACCCAGGTGGTCGTGGCCCAGCAGGCGCTGTTCAGCATCGCCAACTTCGATGTCGCCATCGACGCCCTCGCCCGCACGGCGCTGCGTTCGGTCATCGGCACGATGACGCTGGACCAGGCGCTGTCGGAGCGGGAGCACATCAACACGGACGTGCAGCAGCAGATGGAGGCGGTCACCGACAAGTGGGGCATCCGCATCAACCGGATCGAGATCATCGAGATCGCCCCGCCCCCGAACATCCTGCAGGCGCTGGCGCTGGAGAAGCAGGCCGACCAGGAGAAGCGGGCCAAGATCCTGCAGTCGCAGGGACAGCAGCAGGCGGCGATCAACGTCGCCGACGGCGAGGCCCAGGCGGCGGTGCGGCGCGCCGAGGGCGAGCGCCAGGCCGCTGTCCTACGGGCCGAAGGCGCCCGACAGGCCGCCATCCTCGAAGCGGAGGGACGGTCGAAGGCCATCACCACCGTCTACTCGGCCATCAAGCGCGGTGAGCCCGACCCCACCCTCGTCGCCATCCTGCAGCTCGAGGCCCTCGCGAAGTTCGCCGAGAGCGACAACGCCAAGGTCGTCGTCCCCTACGAGAGCGTCGGCCTCCTCGGCGCCGCCCAGGCGCTGCGCAGCGTCCTCGGGTCAGTCGGCACCGACGGCGACGGCGCCTAGCTGAATCATTTCCAGGGGTCGCCCGCTAGCGCAGGCACGCGAGCGGTGCGGTGGCGGTTCCGCGGCGTCTCATGTACCGCAGCGGTACATCAGGCGCCGCAGTTCTGTCGCGCCAGCCGTGGAACGCGTCGGCCGCCTCGGCCTGTTGCCACCACTCCCTCGCCACCGCCCAGCGGGCCTCGGGCAGGATCACGACCCCGAGGCGCACGGCCGAACAGTAACTAGTGTCCGGTTCATGACTGCAGCTCCAACTCCTGTCGCGGTGGTCACGGGCGCCAACTCAGGGATCGGCCGGGCCACCGCGGTGCACCTGGCCGGCCACGGCTACCGGGTGTTCGGCACGGCCCGGAACCTCGACTCGACCGGAAAACTGCGTGCCATGGCCGACGGCGCCGGCGTCGAGGTCGAGACCGTCCAGATGGACGTGGCCGACGACACCTCGGTGCGGGACGGCATGGCCCGGGTCATCGACACCACCGGCCGGGTCGACGTCCTCGTCAACAACGCCGGCATCGGCGGCAACGCCGTGGTCGAGGACTGCACCCCCGAGCAGATCCAGGAGGTGATGAACGTGAACGTGTCAGGCGCCCTGCGGTGCATCCGCGCCGTGCTGCCCAACATGCGGGCCCAGCGCTCGGGCGCCATCGTGAACATCACTTCGGTGACGGGCCGCGTCGGTGCCATCGCCCAGGCGCCCTACGTGGCATCCAAGTGGGCGCTGGAGGGACTGAGCGAGCAGCTCGCTCTCGAGGTGGCCCCCTTCGGGGTGCGCGTCGTGATCGTGGAGCCGGGCGTGACGAAGTCGGCCATCTTCGCCAAGAACGCCGAGCTCCCTCCCACCAACGGCGCCTACGACGACCACTACCGGCGCATGCTCCAGTTCTACGCCGCCGGCATCCCCCAGGCCACCGACCCGGTCGAGGTGGGCGAAGTGATCCGCCACGCCGTCACCACCGACGAGCCCAAGCTCCGCTACGCGTGCTCGTGGGGCGGCGCCGAGATGGCGGCGGGCCGGTCGAACTTCAGCGACGAGACGTGGGTCGACATCGGCCGGGCGACCGACGACGACGAGTACTACCGCCGCTTCGAGAAGGCCTTCGGGCTGTCGATCGCCCCCTCGTAGCCCGAGCAGTCACAGGGGCAGGCCGTCGGCCGGCGGGAGGTGCAGGAGGGCCCGGCCCACGGGCTCGTACATCGTCGGCTGCACGGAGAAGTGCTGCGTGGCGGTGTGCACGTCGCGGAACGCCCGCTCGAGCGGCGACTGGGTGTAGACGGCCGACCCGCCGGCCAGCCGGTGGGCGATGTCGACCGCCTCGGCGGCCCGTTCCACGGCGTAGGTGGCCGCCAGCCGCAAGAGCGCCTGGTCGCGTGGCGTCACGTGGCGGCCGGCGATGACGTCCATCCACGCCTCGCGCACGGTCTCGTAGAGCCAGGAGCGGGCCGAGCGGAGCACCGCTTCGGCCTGGGCCAGCTCCGACTGGACGTAGGGGCGGTCGCGCAGGCGGACGGCGGTCATAGTCGGCGTCTTGGCGACGGCCAGGTCGGCCAGGGCGTCCAGGGCACCGCGGGCCACCCCGAGGGTGACGGCGGCGATGGCGGCGGCGCCGAAGGACCGCAGCGGGAACCGGTACAGCGGGCCCGGCTGGGCCGGCCGGTCGGTGAGCCAGAACGACCGGTGGGCCGGCACGAAGGCGCCGTCCACCTCGAAGTGGTGGCTGCCGGTGCCTCGGAGGCCGCCCACCGACCACGTGTCGAGGACGGTCACATCGTCCGCCGGCATCACGACGGCCCGCACCTCGCCGTCATCCACCCGACACGCCGCCATGACCCACGCGCAGTGCTCGATGCCACTGGCGAAGGCCCAGCGACCCGACACTCGGTAGCCGCCGGGCACCGTCGTCGCCATGCCGCTCGGCACCAGGGCGCCGCCGATGACGGCACGCGGGTTCTCGCGGTACAGCTCGGCCGCCGCCTCCGGGGCGAGGTAGGCGGAGATCATCCCGCCGTTGTTGTTGATCATCAGCACCCATGCCGTCGACCCGTCGGCGATGGCGAACGTCTCGATGGCCTCCAGGGCGGTGAGCACGTTGACCTCACGGCCGCCGAACCGGCGCGGCGTGAGCAGGTGGAACATGCCCGCTTCGACCAGCGGCTCGAAGACGGCGGCAGGCAGGCGTCGGCACCGCTCGACCTCGTCGGCGTGGGCGCGCACCATCGGCGTCAAGGCGCGCACGGCGGCGAGGACGCCGGCGCGGTGGGTGGTGTGGCGTCCGGTGACGCGCGAGGACTCGGTCAGTGCAGCGGCCATGCCCTTCGTTACGAAGGGCGGCGGGCGACGGTTCCGCTCAGGCCGGTCAGCACGTCCGACAGCTGGCGCAGCCGCCGGCGGGCGGCGGGGTCGTAGGCCTGGGCCTGAGCCCGGCTCTCGCGCCGGCCGTCGAAGAACCGGCCCGTCACCCCGTCGAGGTCCGGGTCGAGGACCAGCCGGGTGGTGGCGGCGATGCCATCCTCCAGGGCCGTGGCCGGCCGGACGCCGGCGGCGAGCACCATCTTGGTGGGCATGTAGGTGCCGGGATGCAGGGCGTTGACGGTGACGCGCCCGTCGAGCTGCTCGGCCAGATCGATGGTGAAGGCGACCTGGGCCAGCTTGCTCTGGCAGTACGCCTGGTGTCCCGAGTAGTGCCGCTCCAGCATCACGTCGTCGAAGTCGACCGGTGCCTGGCCGAGCGAGCTCACGTTGACGACCCGGGCGGGCGCAGCGGCCTCGAGGGCGGGCGTGAGCAGTTTCGTCAAGAGGTAGGGCGCCAGGTAGTTCACCTGGAAGCGCAGTTCGTTGCCGTCGGCGCTCTCGACGCGTGCGCCGTCGCCCGGCAGGGCGGTGCCGACGCCGGCGTTGTTCACGAGGGCGTCGAGCCGCGGATGGTCGGCGGCGACCTGGGCGGCGAGGGCGCGGACGTCGGCGAGGCGGGCGAAGTCGGCCCGGTACCACTCGAGCCGGTCGTTGCCGGTGGCGGCACTGATGCCGGCCAGGGTGGCGGCGCCGCGCCCGTCGTCTCGCCCGTGCACGAGCACGGTGGCGCCCGTCGCCGCCAGCCGCTCGGCCAGGCCCCGACCGAGACCGTCGGTCGCTCCGGTCACGAGGATCACCTGCTCGTCGACGGGTCGCATCCATGTCAGGCTACGGGCGTCAGATCGGCGGTAGGTCCTGCTCGCAGTCGAGGAGCTCGGCGAAGGGATCACCCACCGAGTCGATGCGGTCGATCACGCTGCGGATCGTCCAACGATCGGGTCGCAGGTCAGGGTCGTCGAGCTCGTCCCAGGTGAGGGGTACCGAGACCGGGGCGCCGGCGGCCGGCCGGGCGCTGTAGGGCGCTACCAGCGTTCGGTTGATGGCGTTCTGCGTGTAGTCGAGGCGAGCGAGGCCGCTGCGGTCGCTCTTGTGCCACTTCCAGCTGACCAGATCGGGAACGGTGTCTCCGATGGCTCGGGAGATGGCCTCCACCCAGGCCCGGGTGTCGTCGAAGGAGTAGCCGGAGGTGATCGGCACCCAGATCTGGATGCCGCGCCGCCCGGTGACCTTGGGCCGCCCCACCACGCCCAGGTGGTCGAGGGCGGTGCGGTACAGGCGGGCCAGCAGGACGACATCGTCGAAGCTGGTCTTCGTGCCCGGATCGATGTCGATCATGGCCCAGGTCGGCTGGTGCACGTCGGCGATCGTGGAGGTCCACGGATGCAGTTCGATGGCCCCGTAGTTCGCCATCCAGGCCAGGGCGGGCGGGCCGTCGATCACGAAGTACCACTCGGTGTCGCCCGGTTGGGCGTCGTCGTAGCGCCAGCGGGTCAACCAGTCCGGCGCGTGCGACGGCACCGCCTTGTGCCAGAACCCGGGCTTGGTGACCCCGTTCGGGAAGCGGTGCAGGTTCACCGGCCGGTCGAGGAGGTACGGCAGCATCACCGGCGCCACCGCGGCGTGGTACCGGATGAGGTCCCGCTTGGTGACCGGCGCGTCATCGTCACGCGCCGGGAAGAGGACCTTGTCGAGGTTGGTGAGCCTCAACGTGCGGCCCTGGAAGTCCCAGTCGCCCTCCACCTTCAGGGCGTCGAGGGCGGCCAGTTCTTCGGAGGTGGGCGCCGGCGCCCGGGGGGCGGCCCGGCGGCGCGCCGTGCGGGCCCGCTTGCGGGCTGGTTTGACGCCCATCTTCGGGAGGGCGACTTCGGCCTCGGCGGGCGGCTTGTCGCTGCGCCACATGGCGTCCGGCGCCGCCGCCACTTCGTCGTTGGTGCGCCCGCTCTTGACCGAACGGGGATGCTTCTCCGGATCCCAGCCGGGCACGGCGAGGTCGTCCTGCTTGTGGAGGATGAGCCACTGTTCCTTGCCGGATTGGTCCCGCCGGTTGGGTCGCACCAGCACGAAGCGGCCCTTCAGCTTCTCGCCGTACAGGTCGAAGTGGAGGTTGCCGGCTTCGACCGCCTTGAGCGGATCGTCGGTGTCGACCGGCTCCCATGTGCCCCGATCCCACACGATGACGTCGCCGCCGCCGTACTCGCCCTTGGGAATGACACCCTCGAAGTCGGCGTACTCGAGGGGATGGTCCTCGACGTGCACCGCCAGGTGGCGGGCCTTCGGGTCCAGGGTCGGTCCCTTGGGCACGGCCCAGCTGGCCAGGACGCCGTCCATCTCCAAGCGGAAGTCGTAGTGCAGCCGTCGGGCTCGATGGCGCTGGACGACGAACCGGCCGCCGCTGCCCCGGCCGGACTGGTCGTCGGCGCCGGCCGGCTCGGCCGTTCGCTCGAAATCCCGCATCGAGCGGTACCGGGCCAGCCGTTTCGCCGGTGTCGCCTTCTTCGCCGTCGCCTTCCTGGCCGCGGTTTTCCTCGCCGCGGTCTTCTTCGGCGCCGTCTTCTTCGCCGTCGACTTCTTGGCCGCCGGAGTCTTCGCGGCGGCCTTCTTGGGCGCGGCCCGCTTGGCGGCCATCGTCAGCGGGCCGCTCGCGCCCGCTGGGCTGACCGCGCTCGCGCCGGGCGCCGCCGCGCCGGCTTGGCCTTCGCCGCCTTCGGCTTCGACCTCGGCTTCGACCGCCCGCCCTGGAGGCTGGCCTCGGGGGCGGCCAGGGGGTCGATCACCTCAGCCTTGCGCTCCGGCTCGGCCGCCGGCGCCTCGATCTTCTTGCCCTTGGCCTTGCGCTCGATCAGCTCGCGCATCTCTTCGGTGTAGGTGTCGTGGTACTTGCGAGGATCCCAGTCGGCGGCGAGCGACTCGATGATTTGCGTCGCCAGGCGCAGCTCCTTCGGGGCTGCCTTGGTGCGGGCCGACGGGATGTCGTCGATGTCCGAGCGGGGCACGATCTCGTCGGCGAAGCGCATCGTCGACATCGCCAGCGCGCCGTCGAGCGGCCGGATGGCCGCCAGGTACTGCTTGTTGCGCATCACCACCGAGCCGATGCCGACCCGCTGCTCGTCCTCCATGGCCTGCAGCAGCAGCCGGTAGGCCCGCTGGGCGTTGTCGCCGTCGGCGCCGAGCCAGTACGTGTTCTCGTAGTAGATCGGGTCGACGGACTCCAGCTCGACGAAGTCGGTGATGTCAATCGATCTCGTGCTCTCCGGGCGCAGGGCCTCGAACTCGTCCGGTTCGACCACGACGTACTTGCCCGTGGCGATCTCGTAGCCCTTCTCGATGTCGTCGTCGTCGACCTTGCGCCCGGTCGAGGCCGACACCTTCTGGTACTGGATCCGGGCGCCGGTGCGCTTCTGTAGCTGGTGGAAGTGGACCGTGTGGTCGTGCACGGCGCTGTACGCCTTCACCGGCACGTTGACCAGCCCGAAGCTGATGGCGCCAC
Organism: bacterium; assembly: GCA_046725105.1. GTDB lineage: Bacteria > Actinomycetota > Acidimicrobiia > Acidimicrobiales > Ilumatobacteraceae > DASXAI01. Next base: position 9,065 of record JBKOXV010000202.1, read on the forward strand.
TCCAGATCGGTCGCGGCATACCGCTAGGTACCCGCCGGGCGGCCCGGACTAGACGGCGGCGCGCTGGTCGGCGCCGGCCGACTTGAGCTGCTCGTAGCAGGACCGCAGCCGCCGGGCCGAGTCGCGCTCCTCGCAGATGTAGCGGCCGAGGAGGGCGCCGGTCTGGATGTCGATCGAGTGGTCGGTGAAGAACCGGTCGAAGATGTCCGGTTGATCGCCGGTGTCGAGCTCGTTGAGCCCGATCGCCTCCATCTTCTCCAGGTCGGTGTGGTCCGACTTGGCCATGGCCATCTTCTTCTTCTGGCTGGGGTCGGGCCGGTCGAGCACCGAGTAGCCGAGCTCGTTGATCCGCTTGGCGAAGCTCATGCCGTGCTCGCCCTCGCGGGCGGCGACGGTGGCGAGCACGGCGCGGACGTCCGGGTTCGGGCTGACGGCGATCCACGCCGTCAGGTAGGCGTGGGCCCGGGACTCGGCGAGGGCGATGGCGTTCAGCAGACCGAGGTAGCTGGGCTTGTCCGACATGGCGCCATGCTTTCAGTCGGGGCCGGCTTTCGGCAATTGGCAACCAGGACGCGTCGACGAACGTTCGCCTCGTTTGGGGGTGCCCGAGGGGGCGGCTCGACGAAATTC
>JBKOXV010000239.1:0-4237 GCA_046725105.1 bacterium
ACCAGGGATCGCCGGCTTCCCCGCCGGCGGGGACTCGTTCTGACGCGATGGCGCCGGCGACGGTACCCATGAAGAAGGGCACCAGCACCGAGGAGATGGCGAAGGCGGCGCCGAAGTTGCGCCGGTCGCGAGTTCGGAACACCGCCTTCCGGAAGGCAAAGCTCGAACCCCGCAGCACGATTCCCAACGCCGCCAGCGTGAGCGGGACGAAAAGGGTGAGCGTGATCGAGGCGAACGCCTCGGGAAAGCCCGTCCACAGGACCACCAGGGCGAAGATGAGCCAGACGTGGTTGGCCTCCCACACCGGTCCTATCGAGTGGTCGATCACCGCCCGAGGACGCTCACCCCGCTCCGGTCCGCCGGCGATGAGGTCCCAGAACCCGGCGCCGAAGTCGGCTCCGCCGAACACGGCGTAGGCCGTCACTGCAGTGAAGAGCACGACGGCGACGGCGTCACTCATCCGTCGCCGCCCTCGCCGACACCGGCCAGCTCCTCCGCCTCCGCGCCTGCGCCGTCGACGGCGGGGGGCGGGTTCGGGCCATACGGAACGTCGGACTCCGGGGCAGCGCCCTGGGCACGCCACCGCCGGCTCATCCCCCGTAGCACGAGGATCGTCGTCACGCCGACGACGGCGTAGATCGCCGCCACCACGACCAACGTGACCCAGACGCCACTGTTGGTCGTGGCGGCATCCTCGACCTTCATGTAGTTGCGGACGATCCACGGCTGGCGGCCGACCTCGGTGACGACCCACCCGGCCTCCATGGCCACCACGGCCGCCACGCCGGCGATCGAGGCCGCTCGCAGGAACCACTTCGTCTTGGGGATGTCCCGCCGGAACAGCCAATAGATGCCGTACCACACGGCCAACAGGAACAGCAGCGTCGCGATGCCGACCATGACGTCCCACGCCAGGTGAACGACGTTCACCTCCGAGACGGTCGGCCGCTCGTCGGCCGGGAAGGCCTGGAGCCCCTGGATGACCGTGCTCTTCCCGTCGCTGGGGTCGGACAGCCACGACGCCAGGCCCGGTATTGGAATGCCGCCGCTCACCGTCATGTCGTCGTTCAGGTGACCCAGCAAGGTCTCCGGGACGTCGCTCTCGGTGTTCGGAACCAGCTCGATGGCGGCGAATTTGGTCGGCTCGTTGTTGTAGACCCAGCGGGCCAAGGTGTCGCCCACCGCCATCTGTACCGGCGTCATCACGGCGGCCACCGTGAACGGGATCAGGAAACCGAGCCGGTGGTAGCGGTCGCGCCGGCCGCGAAGCATCCCGACGGCGTACACGGACGCGATGAGAAAGCCACCGACGAGGTACGCCGCCACCACCATGTGGGCCGACTCGTACGGCATGGCCTTGTTGAAGATCACATCGACCGGGTCGACACTGGCGACCTTGCCGGCCGAGTCGAGTGTGAAGCCGGACGGCTCGTTCATCCACGAGTTGGCGGCGACGACGGAGATGCTGCCGCCGATACCGGCGATCACGATCGGCACTCCCGTCCAGAAGTGCGTCCACGGTTTCAAGCGGCGCCACCCGTAGATGTAGATGGCGACGAAGATTGCTTCGGTGAAGAAGAAGAGGCCCTCGATGGCGAAAGGCACGCCGAACGCCGCTCCGAACTGCCCCATGAACTTGGGCCACAGCAGCCCGAACTCGAAGGTCAGGACGGTGCCCGTGACGGCACCGACGGCGAAGGTCACCGCCATGTACTTCGACCAACGCTGAGCCAGCAGGAGGGCGTCGGCGTCGCCTCGCTTGACACCGCGGTAGTTGGCCACGAGCACCATGAACGCCCACGAGACCCCGAGGGGCACGAGGATGATGTGGAAACCCAGCGTGAACGCCATCTGGGAACGTGCCCACGGCACGGGGTCGACGGCGAGGACGGAGGCGAGCAGTGTCATGGACGATCCCGCTCGCCGCAGTAGGCCACGAGGCGATGGTGCCGCAGGACCAACGGAGCCGTCATCATCCGGGTTGGATGACACGCGTCATCGGCAGCGGGCGCGATACCGCCCCCGGCCGACGCCCGGGGGCGGGGCGGCCGATCGCCCTCAGCCGAGCGTCTTGGCCTTCAGCCGTTCGAACTCGGCGTCGTCGATCACACCCTTGGCCCGGAGGTCGGCGAGCTTTGCCAGCTCGTCGGCGGCGCTCGTCCCGTCCTGGGCGACGGCGCTCTGGATGTACTGGCGCGCCGCAGCATCCTGCGCCGCGGCGGCCTCGGCGGCGTGCTCCGACATCTTGTGGCCCCGTGCGATCAGGTACACGAAGATGCCCAGATACGGCAGGATGATCACGAAGATGACCCACAGGGCCTTGGCCCACCCAGAGAGATCCTTGCTGCGGAAGATGTCGCTGAACACGATGATCAGCAACCAGATCCAGATGAAGAACAAGAAGAACCAGAGCATCGAGAGGAAGACCTCTCCGGATCCAAACTCAGCGGCAAACACGTGACTCGTCCTCCTCTTGTGCGGAACCCCGGCCCGATGCGACGTAGCGGGCGGACCAACCTGATGATGCGAGACGGCCCGGGAAGCCGCATCATCCGCTCTGGGTGATCTCGCGTCGCGGCGACACCCGATCGGCGCCGATCATCCACAACGGGTGATGACCGAGCCTCGCCGCCGGTCTCGAATGGACCTCAGGCTGTGGCGAACGGCGTCACCGCCGGTCCAACAGCGGCGTCGGAAGGTGAGCGACATGAACCAACCCAAGCCGACCGTGGTGATCGTCGGCGGCGGGTTCGCCGGCGTGGGCTGCGCCAAGGAACTGGCCAAGCACGACATCCCCGTCACTGTGCTCGACCGCAACGACTACCACCAGTTCCAGCCGCTCCTTTACCAGGTGGCGACGGCTGAGCTGGCGACGGTGGACATCGCCCGGCCGCTGCGGGCCGTCTTCAAGAGCCGGCGGAACGTCCAGGTCCACCGGGCCGACATCACTGCGGTCGACCCGGCCACGCAAACGGTCACCGCCTCCGACGGCCGGACGTTCACCGGCGACTACCTGGTGCTGGCGGCGGGCTCGCAGCCGAACTTCTTCCACACGCCGGGGGCCCGCGAACACGCCTTCCCGCTCTACACCGTCCAGCAGGCCGAGGCCCTGCGCACCCGCCTGCTCGAGCTCATCGAAGAGGTCGACGCCAACCCGGCACTGATCGACCAGGGCGCTTTGAACTTCGTCATCGTCGGCGCCGGTCCGACCGGCGTCGAAACGGCGGGCGCCTTGGCCGACGCCATCAACCACGTGATCCCGAAGCGCTATCACGGCGACCACGTCCTGCGGAGCCGGATCTATCTCGTCGACCTCGGCCAGGTCGTCCTGGCGGCGTTCTCGGACCGGGCCCACACATATGCCGCCGAGAAGCTCCAGCACAACGGGGTGCAGCTCATCCTCGGAACCGGCGTCAGCAAGATCGGCGCCGGGAAGGTGACGCTCAGCGACGGCACCGAGATCCTGAGCCGCGCCGTGGTCTGGGCGGGCGGCATCCAGGCGCCCGAACTGGCATCCAAGCTCGACCTGGCGCGAGGGCGAGGCGGCCGCGTGACGGCCCAGTCGGACCTGACCGTCGAGGGTTTCCCGCGCGTCTACGCCATCGGCGACATGGCCAACATGCCCGATCACGACGGCAACGACCTTCCGCAGCTCGGATCGGTCGCCCTCCAAGCCGGACGCTGGGCGGCCAAGAACATCCTGGCCGACTTCGAGGGCAAACCCCGCCAGCCCTTCCACTACAAGGACAAGGGCATCATGGCCATGATCGGAAGCGGTGCGGCGGTCGCCGAGATGGGCGCCCATCACCACGAGCTGCACGGCCACGCCGCCTTCGCGGCCTGGCTCGGCGTTCATGCCTGGCTGATGAGCGGCGTTCACGAGCGCGTCGACGCCTTCGTCTCGTGGGCATGGGACTTCCTCGGGTCGAGCCGGACCAACGCCATCATCGACGATCCCGACGCGGCCAGGATCGACTGGGGCGACGAGGACGACGAGGCCGACGAGCAACCCGCAACGACGGCGACCAACCAGTGAGTGGAGGTTTTCGGTGACCGAGCACTACGACGTCGTCATCATCGGGAGCGGTGCCGGGGGAGGCACGTTGGCCCACGCCCTCGCCGACTCGGGGAAGAGCATCCTGCTGCTGGAACGAGGTGACTTCCTGCCGCGGGAGATGGACACCTGGGATCCCGACCCGGTGTTCATCCAGGGCAAGTACTTCTCCATGGACCCGTG
>JBKOXV010000227.1:0-15155 GCA_046725105.1 bacterium
GTTCCGCACCGTTCGGAAGGGCTACGACCCCGAGGAAGTCCGGTCCTTCCTCGCCCAGCTGGCACGGGGCGTGGAAGCGGTGCAGGCCCAGGCGACCGCCACGGAGTCACGCGCCCGCTCGATGATGGTCAAGCTGCAGGAGCTGAGCGCACGCGAGGACCCCGATCCGGGTGAGGCGATGAAGCGCACGCTGCTGCTCGCCCAACGCACGGCCGACGCCGCCATCGCCGAAGCCAACGAGGAGGCGCGCGGCCTTGTCGCCAACGCCGAGGAGAAGGCGCGCGCCACGCTGGCCGAGGCGCAGTCGAAGGGCGAGCAGCTCGTCACGGACGCCGAGGCCGACGCCCGGCGGGCCGGCTCGGCCGAGAAGGCGCGCATCGACGCCGAGGTGACGGCGCTCAAGGCCCGCCGCGACGAGCTGCACGCCGAGGCCACGCGGATCGAGGCGCTCATCGCGTCGCAGCGCGACCGCATCGTGGCGGTGGCGGCGACGCTGACGCGCACGATCCAGGAGCCGACCGGGTTGATCTCGTCGCCGCTGGCGCCGCCGAGCCCCGACCCCGACGTCGACCCGGGTGCCGGCGAGGCGGTCGCGGGAGCGAGCGCCGATGCCGCCTCGGGTGACGGCCTCGATCCCGAGTCGCCGCTGGCGTGGTCGGGCGATCCGCCGTCGGCGTTGGGCCGGCCCCGCCCCGTCGACGACGACGCCGTCGCCGACGAGCTGGCCATCCTGGCCGGGCCGCCCACCCGCCTCTTCGACGCCGAAGGCCCGCCCACCGCCGAGGTCCCCGTCATCTCCGCCGACGACGACCTGGTGCGCGGCTTCTTCGAGCCCGAGCCGTTCACCGACGACCGCTGGAAGGGCCGCCGCACGGACTGACCCGAGCGGGCCGACGCACCTACGTCGCCTGTGGCGCCCGTTGGGGCGGAATTCGCCCCAATGCCAGACACAAGCGCTTGGGGGCCGCAGCCGACAGGACAAATGCACTGCCTCGGATCGGGACGGCGGCCGCTAGCCTGGTTTGCCACAGGCGACGACGGGGCCATCACCCCTGAGCCTCCCGAAGAACGGGTGCGCCGGTCCTGCGGCCCGCCTCAGTAGAACGGGACGGGTCCGGCCCGTGATCGCCGGGGAACGAAGCGGGCGGCGCTCCGGCGCCGTCAAGCGGGGTGGTACCGCGGAGCGCCCACGAGCGCCTCGTCCCCGCACGACGAGTGCGAGGAGAGGACCATGCCGTACCCCACGGTCGAACCGCAGCCGAAGTTCCCCGAGCTCGAGGAGCGCATCCTCGAGTACTGGCGCGTCGACGGTACGTTCCGTGCCTCCATCGAGCAGCGCCCGGCGGGGGAGGACGGTGCGAACGAATTCGTCTTCTACGACGGCCCGCCCTTCGCCAACGGCCTCCCGCACTACGGCCACCTCCTCACCGGCTACGTGAAGGACGCCGTCCCGCGGTACCAGACCATGCGGGGCCGCCGCGTCGAGCGTCGCTTCGGCTGGGACTGCCATGGCTTGCCCGCCGAGGTGGAGGCCGAACGCCAACTCGGGCTGTCCGGGCGCCGGGAGATCGAAGACTTCGGTGTGGCCGAGTTCAACGACGTGTGCCGCACCAGCGTCCTGCAGTACACGAAGGAGTGGGAGCGCTACGTCACCCGCCAGGCCCGTTGGGTCGACTTCGACAACGACTACAAGACCCTCGACCTCTCGTACATGGAGAGTGTCATGTGGGCGTTCAAGGCGCTGTGGGAAAAAGGCCTCGTCTACGAGGGCTACCGCGTGCTGGCCTACTGCTGGCGCTGCGAGACGCCGCTCTCGAACACCGAGACGCGCATGGACGACGTCTACCAGGACCGCCAGGACCCGGCCCTCACGGTGTGGTTCGAGCTCGACGACGGCACCCGCCTGCTGGCCTGGACGACGACGCCGTGGACCCTGTCCGCCAACCTTGCCCTCGCCGTCGGCGCCGACATCGACTACGCCGTCTATCAGGACTCCGACGGCCACCGCTACGCCCTTGCCGCCGCCCGCGCCGGCGCCTACGAGCGCGAGCTGGCCGATGCCACCCTGGTCGCCACCGTGAAAGGCACCGACCTGGCCGGCCATTCGTATACGCCGCTCTTCCCGTTCTTCGCCGACCAGCCGGGTGCCTTCCGGGTTCTGCTCGGCGACTTCGTCTCCACCGAGGAAGGCACCGGCGTGGTGCACCTGGCACCCGGTTTCGGCGAGGACGACCAGCTGCTGTGCGCCGAGTACGGCATCGACGTCGTGTGCCCGATGGACTCGGCCGGGCGCTATACGGCCGAGGTCGAGCCCTGGGTCGGCGTCCACGTCTTCGACGCCAACCCCGACGTCATCCGGGCCCTGAAGGACTCGGGCCACGTCGTGCGGCACGAGACCTACAACCATCCCTACCCGCACTGCTGGCGGTGCGCCCGTCCCCTCGTGTACCGGGCGGTGTCGTCGTGGTTCGTGCAGGTCACCAAGTTCCGCGATCGCATGGTCGAGCTCAATCAGCAGATCCACTGGGTGCCCGAGCACGTGCGCGACGGCAGCTTCGGCAAGTGGCTCGAGCACGCCCGCGACTGGTCGATCAGCCGCAACCGCTTCTGGGGGTCGCCGATCCCAGTGTGGCGCAGCGACGATCCCCGCTACCCCCGCGTCGATGTGTACGGCAGCCTCGACGAGCTCCAGCGTGACTTCGGCGTCCGGCCGACCGACTTGCACCGGCCCGGCGTCGACGAGCTCGTGCGGCCCAACCCCGACGACCCCACGGGCCGGTCGATGATGCGACGCGTCCCCGAGGTCCTCGACTGCTGGTTCGAGTCGGGCTCGATGCCGTTCGCCCAGGTGCACTACCCGTTCGACAACACGACGTGGTTCGAGCACCACTTCCCCGGCGACTTCATCGTCGAGTACCTGGCCCAGACGCGAGGCTGGTTCTACACCCTGCACGTCCTGGCCACGGCGCTCTTCGACCGGCCGGCGTTCCAGGACTGCGTGGCCCACGGCATCGTGCTCGGCTCCGACGGGCAGAAGGCGTCCAAGAGCCTGCGCAACTACGTCGATCCCTTCGAGCTCTTCGACACGTACGGATCCGATGCCGTGCGCTGGTTCCTGCTCTCGTCGCCGGTAGTGCGGGGCGGCGACCTCGTGGTCACCGAGCAGGGTGTGCGCGACGCCGCCAACCAGGTGTTGCGGCCGCTGTGGAACGCGTGGTCGTTCTTCACGCTCTACGCCAACGCCGACGTCTACACCGCCCGCTTCCGCACGGACCAGGCCGGTGTCCTGGACCGGTACCTCCTGGCCAAGCTGCACGAGCTGGCTACCAAGGTCACCGCCCACATGGATCTCTACGACCTATCGGGCGCCCACGCGTCGGTGCGGGCCTTCCTCGACGCCCTCACCAACTGGTACATCCGCCGCAGCCGCGACCGCTTCTGGGGCGGCGACCCCGACGCCTTCGACACCCTCTACACCGCGCTCCACGTGGTGACCCGGGTGGCGGCGCCGCTGCTCCCGCTGGTCACTGAGGACATCTACCGCGGCCTCACGGGCGAGCGCAGCGTGCACCTCACGGATTGGCCCGACGCCGGCTCCCTTCCCGCCGACCCTGATCTCGTCGCCGCCATGGATCGGGTGCGCGACGTGTGCTCGGCCGCCCTGTCGGTGCGCAAGGCCCGCGGCCTGCGGGTCCGCTTGCCGCTGGCGTCGCTGATGGTGGCCACGCCCGCCGCCATCGCCTTGGCCCCGTTCGCCGACATCGTGCAGGACGAGGTGAACGTCAAGCAGGTGCAGTGGACATCCGACCTCGGGACGGCCGGCGCCTTCGAGCTCCAGGTCGTGCCGGCGGTGCTCGGCCCCCGCCTCGGCCCGCAGACGCAGCAGGTGATCCGGGCCGTGAAGTCGGGCGACTGGACCGAAGCCGGTGGCGTCGTCACGGCCGGCGGTGTCGAACTGCGCGAGGGCGAGTACACGCTGCGGCTCGTGCCCGCCGACGAGGAGCGGTCCGCCGCCCTGCCCGCCAACGCCGGTGTGGTCGTGCTCGACACAGACGTCACCCCCGAGCTCGAGGCCGAGGGCCAAGCTCGCGACCTCGTTCGGGCCGTGCAGCAGGCTCGACGCGACGCCGGCCTGCACGTCAGTGACCGCATCCGGCTCACCGTGCGCACCACGCCGGCGTTGGTGGCCGTGCTCGCGCCGTACCGCGAGTTCGTGGCCGGCGAAGTGCTCGCCAGCGAAGCCGCCTTCGTCGCCGAGGACGACGTCGCCACCGGCGCCTACACCGTGGAATTGGAGAAGGTGTGATCCACAACGCCGAGGACCTCTACGACGTCGTCGACGGGGCCGTCGTGCTGCGCGTCCACGCCCAGCCGGGCGGCGGCCGATCGGCTGTCACCGGCCGTTACGGCGACGCCGTGAAGATCAAGGTGGCCGCGCCGCCCGTCGAGGGCCGGGCCAACGCCGCCCTCGTCGCCTTCCTGGCCAAGGAACTGGGCCTGAAGGCGGCCGACGTCACCCTCGTGGCCGGCGAGTCGAGCCGCACCAAACGAGTCCGGCTCGGCGGCCTCGACCCGGACGAGGCGGCCGCTGCCATCGACCGCCTGCTCCCCGATGACGGGGTCACGAGAAAACTCGGCCGGCGCTGAAGACGTTGATGCCCCGGGGTCCGGCACGTAGCATCCACGGACCCAAGAACCGACGAAGGACCAGCTGCTGATGGCGAAGCCCGCGCCCAAGAAGTCGACCGCCAAGGCGGCCCCCGCCGAGAAGCAGGCGAAGCCGACTACCCCGGCGCCGACGGCGGCCAAGAAGACGGCGGCGAAGGCGCCCGCCGCCAAGACGTCGCCACCGGCCAAGCAGCCGGCGGCGAAGAAGGCGGCGGCGCCGCCGGCCAAGAAGGCCCCCGCCGCGCCCGCCCCCGCCACCCCGAAAGCCTCGCCGTTCGACGCCAAGTTCCTAGACAGCCAGCGTGTGCTCCTGCTCGAGGAACGGGCCAAGCTGCTCGGCCAGGCTGAGAACCTCGAGGGCGAGGCGGCGGCGCTGATGGAGAACCTCGACCCGGGTGACGTGCAGTTCGACGACGAGTCGGGAGAAGGCGACTCGCTCGTCGTGGAGCGCGAGCGTGACTTGGCCTTGTCGGCCCAGGCCCGCCAGATGATCGCCGATATCGACGCCGCCCTGCAGCGCATCACCGACGGCAGCTACGGCCTGTCGGTCATCTCGGGCCGGCCCATCCCCAAGGATCGGCTCCGCGCCATCCCGTGGGCCCGTGAGCTGGTCGAGGAGAAGGTCGGAGGGCTCGGCTCCCGCCGGTGAGCACGCTGAGCCCGGCCACCACCGTCAAGTCGACGTCGAGGCTCACCGCCGTTACGGTGGCCGTCGCCGCCGCCGTCCTGCTCGCCGACCAGCTCACCAAGGCGTGGGCCGTCAACGCCCTCGACGACCACGACATCGACCTGGTCTGGACCCTCCGCCTGCACCTGACGTTCAACGGCGGCATGGCCTTCAGTCAGGGTCGAGGCTGGGGTCCGGTGATCAGCATCGTGGCCCTCGTGGTGGTGGTCGTCCTGCTCGCCTCGCTGCGCAAGGGCGGCTCCGTCGTCTCGGCCGTCGCCGTCGGCCTGGTCGTCGGGGGCGCCGCCGGCAACGTGGTGGATCGCCTCTTCCGCTCGGGTAGCGGGTTCCTGGGGGGCGAGGTCGTCGACTTCATCGACTTCCAGTGGTGGCCGGTCTTCAACGTGGCCGATGCCTGCATCGTGATCGGCGGGACCCTGCTGGTGGTCTTCTCCTACGTCTCGGCGCGGCCGTCGACCTCGTGAGGGAGGTCGTGCCCGCGGCCCTCGACGGCGAGCGGGTCGACCGGATCGTCTCGATGCTCACCGGTGTGAGCCGGGCCGCCGCCGCCGACCTGGTCGCCGGCGGATCGGTGCACGTCGACGGGCGCCTGGCCACGACCGGAAAGCAGCGCCTCCACGAGGGCCAGCTCGTCGAGCTGCCGGACGCCACGCCGGCGGCGTCGGCCGCCGCCGAGCCCGACGCCAGCGTCGCCGTCGACGTCGTCTACGCCGATGACGACGTGATCGTGGTCGACAAGCCCCCCGGGCTCGTCGTCCATCCCGGGGCCGGCCACCACGGCGGGACGTTGGTCAACGGGCTGCTGGCCCGCTTTCCCGACCTCGCCGGCGTCGGCGTCGACGAGGAACGGCCCGGCATCGTCCACCGCCTCGACGCCGGGACGTCCGGGCTGCTGGTCGTCGCCCGCTCGCCGCAGGCCTACGACGCCCTCGTAGCCCAGCTCGCCGCCCGCACCGCCCGCCGGGAGTACCTGGCGCTGGCGTGGGGCGTGCCCGAGGCCCGCCGGGGCACGGTCGACGCGCCGATCGGGCGCTCGGCGCGGGAGCCGACGCGGATGACCCTGTCGGCGACGGGGCGACCGGCTCGCACGCAGTACGAGATCGAGCGGGAGTTCAGCGAACCGGTGGCCTGCTCGCTGTGGCGCTGTCGCCTCGAGACGGGCCGCACCCATCAGATCCGCGTGCACCTGGCGGCGATCGGTCACCCGATCGTCGGCGACGACCGCTACGGGGACGTGCGCGCCGGTCTCGACGCGCCCCGGCCGATGCTGCACGCCCAGCACCTGGCGTTCACCCATCCCCGGACGCAGCGACGGGTCGAGTTCGACGCGCCGTTGCCGGCGGACATGGCCGACGTGGTCAGTCGTCTGCGGTAGCGAGGGCGGGCCACGGCAGCTCGCCGCGCGCCGCCGCCGCCACGTCGGCCAGCGTGTAGCCGTCGAGGTGGCGCTGGATCTGCTCACCGACGACGTGCCAGATGGCCAGCAGCACGCACTGGCCCTCGTGGTCGCAGGCCCCGTCCTGGTGCGGCTCACCGAAGTCGCCCAGGGCGATGGGTCCGTCCACGGCGCTGACGACGTCGGACAGGCGGATCTCGGCAGGGGCTCGGGCCAAGATGTAGCCGCCGCCCACGCCCCGTTTGGAGCGCACCAGGCCGGCGCCCTTGAGGGCGAGGAGGATCTGCTCGAGGTAGGGCTGCGGCAGGCCGGTGCGCTCGGCGATGTCGCGGACGGAGGTGGGCGCGGCCTCGTCGGCGTGCAGCGCGAGCGACAACAACGCCCGGCACGCATAGTCGCCTCTCGTCGAGACCCGCATGGAGCAATGCTACGGCGGGTGGCACGCCCGGGGGCGCAGGTGCTGGACTCGGGGCCGTGGGCGATCACCCGACGCTGCCCGACTATGCCGGCCCGTGCGTCCACAACATCGTCCCGGCCCTGATCGGGCGGCGGGCCGACGCCGAGCTGCCGTCCTGGATGCCGGCCGAGGTGCGGCCGGCCCGCCAGGTGGTGCTCCTGCTGCTCGACGGGCTCGGGTGGGAGCAGCTGCAGGCCCGGCGCCACCTGGCGCCGACGTTGTGCTCGCTCCGCGGTCGGCCCATCCAGACGGTCGTGCCGTCGACGACGGCAACGGCGCTCACGTCGATCAGCACGGGCCTGACGCCGGGTGAGCACGGCGTCATCGGCTATCGGATCGACGTCCACGGTGAGATCCTCAACGTGCTGCGCTGGAGCACGCCGGCCGGCGACGCCCGCAAGCGCATCCCACCCACGCAGTTCCAGCCCATCCCACCCTTTCTCGGAGCCAACGTGCCGGTGGTCACCAAGGCCGAGTTCACCGGCTCGGGCTTCTCCATGGCCCACCTGGCCGGCGCCCGGCAGATCGGCTTTCGCATGCCGTCCTCGCTCGTGGTCGAGGTGCGCCGCCTTCTCGGCGTCGGGGAGCCGTTCGTCTACGCGTACTACGAGGGCATCGACAAGGTGGCCCACGAGTACGGGCTGACCGAGTACTTCGAAGCCGAGTTGACCGCCGCTGACCGTCTCGTCGCCGACCTGCTCGGCGTGCTTCCGCCCGATGCCGCGCTCCTCGTCACCGCCGACCACGGCCAGGTCGACTGCGGCGACCGGATCGTCGCGCTCGATCCCGGCGTCGGGGCCCTGATCGAGCTGCAGTCGGGCGAGGGCCGCTTCCGGTGGCTCCACGCCCGGTCGGGAGCAGCCGGGGACCTTCTCGACGCCGCCACCGACGCCTACGCCGACCTGGCCTGGGTGGTCTCGGCCGACCAGGTTCGCGACGAGGGTTGGTTCGGCCCCCACCTCAGCCGCGACGCCGCCGAACGGCTGGGCTCAGTGGCCCTCGTCGCCCGTGAGCCCCTCGCCTTCGACGATCCCGCCGACACCGGGCCGTTCCGTCTCGTGAGCCGGCACGGCTCGCTCACGACGGCGGAGATGCTCGTGCCGCTGCTCGTCGGCTGCAACTGCTGAGCCATCTCCGTGCGACGGGGCGGTTCGGGTCAGAGGTAGGTACCGGGGCGGGGGTCGTCGGGTCGGTCGGACGGGCGGCCCTGGGGCGGCATGGCGCCCGGTGGGAGCTGGCGCATCTGCTGCAGTTGTTGCTGGGCGGCCAGCTGCTGAGCGAAGAGGGTGGCCTGGATCCCGTGGAAGAGGCCTTCGAGCCATCCGACCAGCTGGGCCTGGGCGATGCGCAGCTCGGCGTCAGAGGGCGGCGTCGAGCCGTCGAACGGCAGCACGAACTGGTGCAGCTCGTCCTGGAGATCGGGGGAAAGCGCATCGGCCAGCTCGGTGACCGACGTCTGGTAGATGCGGGTCAGGCGTTCGCGGCTGCGTTCGTCGAGCGGGGCGGCGCGGACCTCGTCGAGCAGCTGCTTCACCATCGTGCCGATGCGCATGACCTTGGCCGGCGACTCGACGGCCTCGGTCTCGGGGTGCTCCGGGCGCGAGTCTGACGACGGCCCGGGCATCACCAGCTCGCCGCGCTCGACCGGACCCTGGGTGGACTGGGACATGTCTCCATCATGCCCCCGAGTTCGAGATCTCACCGGGGGCCGGGCGAATTTGCCGCCGGGACGGCGTACGGCCCGTTCTTGTCGGCGAGATGGTTCTTCTGCGGCCGTTGCCGTAGTAGAACGACACCGGTGTCGTTTACCCATCTCCACGTCCACTCCGAGTACTCGATGCTGGACGGTGCGTCGCGGCTGAACGACCTGGTCGCGGCGGCTGTCGCCGACGGCCAGCCGGCCCTCGGGCTCACTGACCACGGCAACATGTACGGCGTCCTGGAGTTCTACGCCGCCTGCCGTCAACAGGGCATCACTCCGGTGATCGGCTCCGAGGTCTACATGGCCCACGAGCACCGCTCGGAGCGCCCGGCCCGCCGGGGCCGCCTCGACGACACGGGCGGCGACACCGAGGGCGGCCGGAAGCTCTATTACCACCTCACCCTCCTGGCCGAGACCGACGTCGGTTACCGCAACCTGATCGCCCTGTCGAGCCTGGCCTTCCTGGAGGGCTACTACTACAAGCCTCGGGTCGACTGGGAGTTGCTCGAGCGCCACCACGACGGCTTGATCGCCACCACCGGGTGCCTCGGCGGGCACGTCCTACAGTCGCTCGCCCGCGGCGACGACGCCGGCGCCCTCGAGAAGGCGGCCCGGCTCCAGGACATCTTCGGGCGCGACAACCTGTTCGTTGAGCTGCAGGACCACGGCATCCCGCTGCAACGCGAGACCAACCCGAAGCTGCTCGAGATCGCCACCCGCCTGAGCGCCCCCGTGCTCGCCACCAACGACAGCCACTACACGCACCAGCACGACCACCTCTCCCACGACGCCCTCCTGTGCGTGCAGACCGGCGCGCTGATGAGCGACCCGAAGCGCTTCAAGTTCGAGGGCGACCAGCACTACCTGAAGTCGGCCGCCGAAATGCGGCATCTGTTCCGTGAACGCCCGGATGCGTGCGACAACACGTTGTGGGTCGCCGAGCGGTCCGACGTCACGATCGAGTTCGGCACGCCCAAGCTGCCGACGTTCCCGGTGCCGTCGGAGTTCGCCTCCGACACCGACTACCTAATGCACCTGATCATGGAGGGGGCGGTCCAGCGTTGGGGCGACCCGGTGCCGCCGGCCGTGCTCGAACGGCTCGCCTTCGAGCTGAAGGTCATCGCCGACATGGGGTTCAGCTCGTATTTCCTCATCGTCTGGGACCTCATCCGCCACGCCCGGCAATCCGGCATCCGCGTCGGGCCGGGCCGGGGGAGCGCGGCGGGGTGCGCCGTCGCCTACTGCCTGCGCATCACCGACCTCGACCCCATCCGCTACGACCTGCTGTTCGAGCGCTTCCTCAACCCGAGCCGCATCTCGATGCCCGACATCGACATGGACTTCGACTCGCGGTTCCGCGACGAGATGATCCGGTACGCCGCCGAGCGCTACGGCCGCGACCACGTCGCGCAGATCGTCACCTTCTCCACCATCAAGGCGCGGGCGGCGGTTCGCGACGCGGCCCGGGTGCTCGGCTACCCCTACGCCGTCGGCGACCGCGTCGCCAAGGCCATGCCGCCCCTCGTGATGGGACGCGACACCCCGCTGTGGGCGTGCTTCGAGTCGACGTCCAAGCACGACGACGGCTACAAGGCGGCCGCCGAGCTGCGTTCCATGTACGAGGCCGATCCCGACGTGCAGCGCGTGGTCGACGTGGCCAAGGGCCTCGAGGGTCTGCGGCGCCAGGACGGCATCCACGCCGCCGCCGTCGTGATCACGAAGGACCCGTTGACGGAGTACCTCCCGGTCCAGCGCAAGCCGGAGAACGGCCAGGATCCCGAGCAGGCGCCGATCGTGACGCAGTACGAGATGCACGCCGTCGAGGAGCTCGGCCTCCTCAAGATGGACTTCCTCGGATTGCGCAACCTCGACGTGATCGAGGACACCGTCGCGCTCATCCGGGCCGGAAAGGATCCGACGTTCGACGTCGACGCCATCCCGCTCGACGACGACGCCACGTTGGCGCTGCTACGGCGGGGCGACTCGATCGGCGTGTTCCAGCTCGAGGGAGGGCCGATGCGTGCGCTGATGCGGTCGCTGGCTCCCACCAGCTTCGACGACGTCGCCGCCCTGGTGGCCCTGTACCGGCCGGGGCCGATGGCGGCCAACATGCACAACGACTACGCCGACCGCAAGAACGGCCGCAAGCCGATCCAGTACCTCCACCCCGACTTGGAGGAGCTGCTGGCCGACACGCAGGGACTGATGATCTACCAGGAGTCGGTGATGCGCGTCGCGCAGAAGTTCGCCGGCTACTCCCTGGCCGAGGCCGACAACCTGCGCAAGGCGTGCGGCAAGAAGATCCGCGAGCTCATCGCCGCCGAGCGCGAGAAGTTCGTGGCCGGCTGCGAGCGCACCGGCTACGGCGCCGAGCTCGGCACCAAGCTGTTCGACATCATCGAGCCGTTCGCCGACTACGCCTTCAACAAGAGCCACTCGTACGGCTACGGCTTCATCGCCTATCAGACGGCGTATCTGAAGGCGCACTACCCGGTCGAGTACTTCGCCTGCCTCCTCACGAGCGTGAAGGGCAATCTCGACCGCGCCGCCGTGTACCTCGCCGAGTGCCGGGCCATGAACATCCGCGTCCTCAACCCGGACATCAACGTGTCGGCGTCCGATTTCATCGCCCTGGCGCCCGAGGACGCGCCCGCCGACCTCGAGATCGGTCCCGACAGCCCTGGTGTCATCCCGTTCGGCCTCTCCGCCGTCAGAAACGTGGGCGAGGGCCTTGTCGAGCTCGTCATCCGCGAGCGGGAGAAGAACGGCCCCTTCGCCGACTTCTACGACTTCGTCGACCGGGTCGACTTCGCCGTCCTCAACAAGCGCACCGTCGAGTCGTTGATCAAGGCGGGGGCGTTCGATTCATTGGGCCATCGCCGCAAGGGCCTGCTCCACACGTACGAGCTCATCATCGACCAGGCGGTGGCCCGACGCCGCAAGGAGGCCGAGGGCCAGTTCGACCTCTTCGCCGATCTCGGCCTGGGCACCAGCAGTCACGACCGCGTGACGATCCCCGACATCGAGTTCGACAAGGCCGAGCGCCTCGCTTTCGAGAAGGAGATGCTCGGGCTGTACGTCAGCGACCATCCCTTGCTGGGCGCCGACCGGATCTTGCGTCAGCGGGTCGAGTGCACCGTCGGGGAGTTCGTCGAGCGCGACGACGGCGCTCTCGCCACCGTCGGCGGCGTGGTCACGAACCTGCAACGCAAGTTCACCAAGAAGGGCGACCCGATGGCGGTCTTCGTGTTGGAGGACCTGCAGTCGACCGTCGAGGTGATGGTCTTCCCCAAGACGATGGTGGAGCACGGGTACAAGTTGGCCCCCGACGTCGTGGTGTGCGTGAAGGGCCGCCTCGACGCTCGCGACGACACACCGAAGCTGATCTGCAGCGAGATCTCGGTGGTCGAGGGGATCAGCGACGAGGCGCCGCCGCTGCGGATCCGCCTGCCCGAGCTGAGCCTGAGCGACGATCGGATCCGCACCTTGAAGCGTCTGCTCAGCGATCATCCCGGCGAGTCGCAGGTCATCCTCGATCTCGGCGAGCGGCGCACGCTGCGGCTGCCTGACGATTTCAGCGTCGACCTGCCCCGCGTGGTCGGCGAGCTCCGGGTGGCCTTCGGCCACGACGCCATCCTGCTGTGACGCCGCTCACCTGCGGCGTCGCCGGGGGTGAGTAGGAACAGAGGGCGTGGAGGTGGCAAAATGGATCCCGCGCCCGGGGCCCTCCGGGCGGGCAACACCCGTGTCGCCGGTCCCCGAGGCCGGCGCCAGAGCACCCTCAGGGGGCAGTCGGGAATGGCGATCCAGATCGAGACCAAGGACTGCACGGCCCTCACCGACGCCGATCTCGGCGAGATGGCCGACGCCTCCGCCGGCGCCGGTGGCGGCGGGTTCGAGGTCGGACAGCTGTCCAAGGCCAAGGAAGACTGGGTGCTGGCCGGCACCGCCCGGATCGACGGAAAGCTGCACGGATACTCCTTCGCCACCTTGGAGCGGATCGGCGGTACGCCTTGCGTGCTGATCGGCCTGGCCAGCATCAAGCGCACGTCGAAGCGCGACAGCGTGCTGAAGGCGGTCATGGCCGAGGCCTACCACCGGGCCCTCATGGCGTTCCCCGACGAGGACGTGCTCGTCGGCACCCGCTTCGTGTCGCCGTCGGGCTTCGAGGCGTTCAAGGCGCTGTCGGATCTCGTGCCCCGCCCCGGCCACAAGGCCGTCGGCGAGGAACGGGCGTGGGGCCGCCGCCTCGCCAAGCGCTTCGCCGTCGACGGCACCTACGACGAGCAGACGTTCCGGGTGGCCGGCGCCGGCAGCCTGGCGTCGCACTTCGACCACGAGTCGCTGAAGCCGGAGGCCGCCAACCCCGGTGTCGTGGCCATGTTCAAGGGCCTGAAGCCCGAGTCGGGCGACTGCCTGATCGCCTTCGGCTGGGCCATGGCCGAGGACCTGCTGAAGCTCGGGTCCCACTAAACCCCCTAACCGGAAGGCGGGAGGCGCCGTCCGCTACCGTCGCGGCGCCATGGAGTTCGCCGACCTCCTCCGTTCCCGCCGCATGGTGCGTGCCTTCGACCCCCAGCCGATCGAGCCCGACGTGCTCGAACGCATCCTCGACGCCGCCCGGCGAGCGCCCAGCGCCGGCAACACCCAGGGATGGGTGTTCGTCGTGCTCGAGGGCGACGACACCAAGAAGTTCTGGGACATCACCCTGCCCGAGGAGCGCCGGGAGTCGTTCCGGTGGAAGCAGCTCCTCGACGCGCCCGTCGTGATCCTGCCGCTGGCGTCACGGGAGGCGTACCTGTCGCGCTACGCCGAGCCCGACAAGATCTCCACCGGGCTCTCCGACCCGACCCGGTGGCCGGTGCCGTACTGGCAGGTCGACACGGCCTTCGCCACCATGCTGCTGTTGCTGGCCATCGAGAACGAGGGCCTCGGCGCCCTGTTCTTCGGCGTGTTCCGCAACGGCGAGAAGCTGCTCGCCGGCCTCGGCGTGCCGGGCGGATACGAGCTCATCGGTGCCGTCGCCCTGGGCCACCCGATCGAGGGCGATCCGGGCCGCAGCGCCGAGCGGCCCCGCCGTAGCCTCGACGAGATCGTCCACCGCGGCGGCTGGCAGGCCGACCCCTTCCAGCCCTGACCCGCGACCTTTTCGCCCGGGGGCGCCCCGGGCGCTGAGGATCGGGGGGAGCGCCGGAGCGGGGGAGCCCATGGGCTTGCATCCGGCCGTCGGCGTTAGGCAAGCTTTACATGTGGGTGAGAGTCTGCTGATCACGCTGCGAGAGGGTTTCGAAGCAGCCCTGGTCGTGGCGATCGTGCTGGCCGCCGTGCGCCGGTCCGACCGGCCCGGGCTGACTCGATGGGTGTGGTACGGCACGGCGGCGGCCGCCGCCCTGGCCGTCGTCGTCGGCTGGGTCATCCACGTGACGGTGGAGGACCTGACCGGCGTGGCCCGGTCCCGGACCTTCGCCGTGATCTGCTTCGCGGCGGCCGGCCTGCTGACGTGGATGATCTTCTGGATGCGCAAGCACGCCCGGTCCCTCAAGGGCGAGCTCGAAGGTAGGGCCCTTGCCGCCATGCAACAGTCGGCGTTCGCCCTCGGGATGGTGGCGTTCGTGGCGGTGGCCCGCGAGGGCCTGGAGACGGCGCTGTTCCTGATCTCCACCACCACCAACAGCTCCGGCAACGACGTCCTGATCGGCGGCGTCATCGGGCTGGCCATCGCTGTCGGGCTCGGCGTGCTGGTGTATCACGGCAGCCGCATCATCCCCCTGCGGCGCTTCTTCCAGGTGACAGGCGTGCTGATCATCCTGTTCGCCGCCGGCCTGCTGTCCCGCGGCGTGCTGTTCCTCCAATCGGCCGGCGACCTCGGCACGGTCAACAACGCCGTCTACAACCTCACCGGCCAGCGCTGGCTCACGCTCGACACGCAGTCCGGGCGCTTCCTGGCCGGCATCTTCGGGTGGGATCCGCGGCCGTCGATCGAGCAGGTGGTCGTCTACATCCTCTACCTGGTCCCCGTCCTGTTCCTGTTCTTCTGGGACCCCGACTCGAAGGCGAGGACTCAGGCCAGCAGGGCCACCAAGCCGTCGACGGTGTCAGTGGGCGCCTCGCAGGCGTAGTCGTGGCAGACGTAGGCGAAGCCGTCGCGCCGTTCCTCCCAGAGCGGTGACGGGAAGCGCTCGCCCCACGCCAGCACGGCGTCGGGCAGGTAGCGCTTCTGCACGGCGGCCACCAGGTCCGGGCG
>JBKOXV010000242.1:0-14929 GCA_046725105.1 bacterium
GCCCTGGCCCGAGCCCAGCAGGCCCAGCTGAACAGCACGTTGGCGGCGGCGCAGTCCCGCCCCGCCAACCTCACGGCATCCAACTTGGCCGTGCCGGCCACGTCCCCGGGTGCCACCATGGCCGTGCGCGCCGCGCTCAGCCAGCTCGGGGTCCCCTACGTGTTCAACGCGGCCAGCCCCGGTCGGGCCTTCGACTGCTCGGGCCTCACCATGTGGGCCTGGGCGCAGGCCGGCGTCTCGATGGCCCACTACACCGTAAGCCAGTGGAACGCCTTCCCCAAGGTGTCGCTCCAGGCGCTGCGGCCGGGTGACTTGATCCTCTCGTACCGCCTGGGCCATGTCGGCATCTACATCGGCAACGGGATGATGGTGGCGGCACCGCGCACCGGTGACGTGGTGAAGATCACGCCCGTCTTCGGCATCCGTCCCCTCGACGGAGCGGTCCGACCGGGCTGACCGCCGCCCCCTCTGGATTCCCTCTGCGTCGGTGTTCTCAGACGACGCCGCAGAACGTGCCGTCGTGGTACACGAGGGGCCGCGAGCCGTTACCGCTGACGCGCACGTCCTGGACGAGACCCACGACGATGCAGTGGGTGGCGTGCTCGTGGATCGTGGCTACCTCGCACTCGAAGGCCACCAGGGCGTCGGTGAGCACCGGCACGTCGAGGCGACCCGTCTCCCACCTGCCGACCGCGAAGCGAGCCTCGCCCACGAGGTCGGTACGGCCGGCGAAGACGTTGGCGAGCTGCTCGTGATCACGGCCGAGGACGTTGACACAGAACCGGCCGAAGTCGGCGACCCGGCTGCAGGTGCCGGCATCCCGGCTCAGGCAGGCGATCAGGCTCGGCGGCTCGGCGCTGAGCGAGCACACGGCGCTGGCCGTCATCCCGTTGCGGTCGCCACCGGATCCGGCCGTCACGACGCTCACGCCGGAGGCGAGGTGTCGCATGCCGTCGACGAACGACCAGGTCACTACGACTGACTGTAACGACGCCCTCACACTGCGTCTCTAGGCCGCCCGCCCCATTGACCCGACGGATCGTTCACGAACCCCAGACTTCGTGGGCTGTCTCCACGATGAGGCGCAACTTGGCGACCTCCTCGTCGTAGGTGAGGGCGTTCCCTTCCACGGTCGACGAGAAGCCGCATTGCGGCGACAGGCACAGCTGCTCGAGGTCGAGGTACTGCGACGCCTCGTCGATGCGGCGCTTCAGTTCGTCCTTCGATTCGAGCTGCCCCCGCTTGGTGGTGACCAGACCGAGCACGACGAACTTCCCCGGCGGGACGAAGCGCAACGGCGCGAAGCTGCCGGACCGGGCGTCGTCGTACTCGAGGAAGAAGCCGTCGACGGCGAGATCACCGAAGAGGGCCTCGGCGACATAGTCGTAGCCGCCCTCGGCCGCCCACGCCGAGCGGTAGTTGCCCCGGCACAGGTGCGTCGTGACCGTGAGGCCCTCAGGCTTGCCGGCCAGGGCGGCATTGATCTGGCGGATGTAACGGAGGTGCTGGTGCTCGGCGTCGTCGCCGCGGTCGGCGATCATCTGCCGCTGGGCCGGGTCGTTGAGGTAGGCCAGGCTGGTGTCGTCGAGCTGCAGGTAGGTGCAGCCGAGGGCGGCCAACCCACCGACCTCGTCGGCGTAGGCGGCGCTGAGGTCGGCCCAGAATTGTTCTTCGTCCGGATAGACGGACGGATTCAGCGCGGCGGGCCCGCCGCGGTAGTGCACCATGCTGGGCGAGGGGATGGTGAGCTTCGGCGTGGCGTCCACCAGCGCGTCCCGGAGGAACGTGAAGTGGTCGCCGAAGATCGGCTCGTGCACGGCGACGCGACCGTCGACGCGCAGCGCCGCCGCGGTGAAGTCGATGTCGCCGGCGGCGTTGTGGAAGTGCACCGTGATCTTCTCGTCGCCGGCGGGGTGGATGCCGTCGAGGGCGTAGATGAAGTCCATGTGCCACGTCGTGCGCCGGAACTCGCCGTCGGTGGCCGACTGCAGTCCGACGTCGTGCTGCATGCGCACCACGTCCCGGATGGCGTCGTCCTCGACGGCCCGCAGCTCGTCGGCGGAGAGCTCGCCGCGCTGAGCGGCGTCGCGCGCCGCGAGGAGTCGCTGCGGTCGCAGGAGGCTGCCGACGTGATCGGCGCGGAACGGCGGCGTCGACCGGGGCGCCATCACCGCACCACCCGGTGACTCGTCACTCGCAGGTCGGCCTCGATCTGCTCGGCGGTGGCGCGCAGGAGCGGCAAGTACTCGCGGCGGAGGGTGTCGAGGGTGGCGCGCGAGGCGTGCGACGAGAGGTTGATGGCGGCGATCACGTCGTCGTTGCCGTCGTGGATCGGGACGGCGATCGAGCGCAGTCCATCCTCGAGCTCCTGGTCGACCATGGCGTACCCCTGGGCTCGCACGGTCTGCAGATGGGTCTCGAGCTGTTCTCGTGACGTGAGCGTCCGGCGGGTCAGCGGCTCCATCTCCACCGCGGCGAGGTAGCGCTCGAGCGCCGCCGGCGGCAGGCCGGCCAGCAGCACCCGTCCCATCGACGTGGCGTAGGCCGGGAAGTGGGTGCCGACGGCGATCGTGACGCTCATGATGCGGCGGGTCGGGACCCGGGCCACGTACACGACGTCCTCACCGTCGAGCACGGACACCGAGCACGACTCGTGCACCTTGGCGACGAGCTCCTCCATGTGGGGCTGGGCCGTCTCCGGCAGGCTCAACCCCGACAGGTAGGCGAAGCCGAGCTCGAGGATGCGCGGCCGCAGCGAGAACACGCGGCCGTCGGCCCGGACGTAGCCGAGCTCGGCCAGCGTCAGCAGGAAGCGGCGCGCCGCCGCCCGGGTGAGACCGGTGGGCCGGGCCACCTCGCTCAACGTGAGCTGGGGCGTCTCCGGTCCGAAGGCCCGGATCACGGCCAGGCCGCGCTCGAGCGACTGGACGAAGTCCGGGCCGTGGCCGGGCGGTTCGTCGGGCGACAGTTCACTCATGGCGACCCAGATGCTCGAGGATGGCGGCGGTGAAGGCGGCGGGCTGGTCGAGGTTGGCGAGGTGGGCGGCGTCGTCGAGCACCACCAGCGTCGACCCGGCGATCCGCTCGTGGATGGCCTCGGCGTGGACCGGCGGCGTGGCCGGGTCGGCCGCTCCGGCCAGCACGAGGGTGGGCGCCGTGATGGCGCCGATGGTGGGGAGTTGGTCCATGGCGCCGATGGCCTCGCAGCATCCGGCGTAGCCCTCGGGATCGACGCTCTCGAACGTCTTGACCAGCTGCGCCACCGCGTCAGGGTGGGCGGCCCGGAACGCCGGCGTGAGCCACCGGTCGAGGACGGTTTCGGTCATGGCGGCCATCCCTTCGCTCCGCACGATGGCGGCGCGGGCGGCCCAGTGGTCGGGCCGCCCCAGGCCGGCGGACGTGCAGCACAGGGCCAGGCGCTCCGCTCGCGCCGGGTGGTTCGAGGCGATCCACATGGCCACCATGGCGCCGAGCGAGATCCCGGCGAACGACGCTCGGTGCACGCCGAGCCCGTCGAGCAGGTCGAGGACGTCGGTGCCGAGGTCGTCCACCGTGTACGGGCCGGGCGGCGCCGGCGCACCGCCGTGGCCGCGGTGCTCGTAGCGGATCACCCGGAACTGCTGGGTGAAGGCGGCCATCTGCCCGTCCCACAGCTCGGCCGTCGTGCCGATGGAATTGCCGAGCACGAGTGGTGGGGCGGCGGCAGGTCCGTCGATCCGGTAGCGGACATCTGTCATGGGCTGCTCCGTCGGTGGGCCGCCAGGGCGGCATCGATGAAGGTCGGCGTGGCGCCGAGGTACCCAGCCGGGTGGAAGAGGATGTCGAGCTCGTGGGCGTCGAGGACGCCGGTGAGGCTCAGTTCGTCGCGCAACGACGTGCCCGCCTTCAGCGCCCGCGCCGAGGCATCCTCCACGAGCTGGCGAGCCGGACGACGGCCCAGTTCGGGCGCCAACCGGAGCGCCACGCGTTCGGCCAGCACGGCGCCGCGGGTGAGCTCGAGGTTGGCCCGCATGCGGTCGGCGTCGATCTCCACGCCGGCGACGATGTCGCCGACGTGGGCGACGGCCCCGCCGGTGAGCTGCAACAGCTCGGTGAGCGCCGGCCACTCCGACTGCCACGCGCCGGCGGCGCGCTCGTGCTCCTGCACCATGGCGGCGAAGAGCGACGCGGTGAGGGCATGGGTGCGCCGCACGGCGGCGATGACCGACGCCGCGCCCACTGGGTTGCGCTTGTGCGGCAGGGTCGACGAGCCGCCCCGGCCGGGCGCCCCCGGCTCGAAGGCCTCGGCCACCTCGGTCTGGGCCAGGAGCGCCAGATCCACGGCGATCTTCCCGGCCACGCCGGCGACCTGGCCCAGGGCGGCGGCGATGTCGGTGATGCGTGTCCGGTCGGTGTGCCACGGCAGCACGGGTGCCGCCAAACCCAACCGGGCGGCCAGGCGGGCCACGACAGCTGGCCCGTCATCACCGAGCGACGCCAAGGTTCCGGCGGCGCCCCCGAGCTCGACGGCGAGCCGGTGCCGCCGGACCCACGCCACCCGGTCGGCTACCTCGACCAGCGCGACCAGCCATGCCGCCGCTTTGAGCCCGAACGTGGTCGGCAACGCGTGCTGCAGCAGCGTGCGGGCCGGCATCAGCGTGCGGCGATGACGGTCGGCGAGGCCGGCGGCGGCCTCGGAGAGGGCGGCCAGGTCGTGCCCGATCACCTCGAGGCTGCGGGCCGTCACCAGCATGGTGGCGGTGTCGAGGATGTCCTGGCTGGTGGCACCCCAGTGCACCACGGCGGCGGCGCCGCCGTCGACGGCGGCGGTGATGGCCTGCACCAGCGGGATGACCGGGTTGCCGCCGAGCCGGGCGGCCCGGCCGAGCTCGTCGACGTCGTAGTCGCGGGCTCGACACGCCGCCGCGATGGCGTCGGCGTCGGCCGGCGTGACGAGGCCGACGTCGGCCTCGGCGCCGGCGAGGGCGGCCTCGACGTCGAGCATCGCCTGGAGCCACGCCTCGTCCGACGTCGTGGCGGCGATGGCGTCCGACACGAAGATCGGCGCGAAGAGGCCCGGCGTCCCTCGTTCAGAGGGCAAAGAAGGCGGTCTCCTGCGGGCCTTGGAGGTGCACGTCGAAGCGGACGGCGCCATCGTCGGGGACGGCCACGAGGGTGGAGCGGAGGTCGTCGTCGGGAAGTGATCGGAGGACGGGGTCGGACGCGTTGGCGGGCTCGCCGGGGAAGTACAGCCGGGTGGCGACTCGCTGCAGGAGCCCCCGCGCGAACACCGACACCTCGAGGTGGGGAGCTTCGCCCCCCGCATCTGGCTTCGTCACGACGAAGCGGTAGCGGCCGTCGGCGTCGGTGAGGCACCGGCCGAAGCCGGCCGGGCTCAGGATCTCCACGACCGCATCGGGCACGCCGGCGCCGGCGCCGTCGAGGACGCGTCCGTGGATCCGCACCGGGTGCACGTCGCCGGGGGCGACGACGAGGTTGGCGTCGACGAGCCCGAAGCTGAAGAACGGCCCGACGGTTTGCGACGGCGTGGCGATCATGGCTGGAAGGGTGTGGCCCGGCGCCCGCTCAGGACGATGTCGAACCGGTAGCCGAGCGCCCACTCCGGTTGGGTGAGGTCGAGCTCGAACGTCGCCACCATCCGCTGGCGCGCCACCGGGTCGCGCACGGCCTGCATGATGGGGTCGTAGGGGAACAGCGGGTCGCCGGGGAAGTACATCTGGGTGATGAGCCGCTGCGAGAGCAGCGTGCCGAACAGCGAGAAGTGGATGTGCGCCGGCCGCCAGGCGTTGGGATGGTTGCCCCACGGGTAGGCACCCGGTTTCACGGTGACGAATCGGTACGAACCGTCGTCGTCGGTGAGGCAGCGGCCGGCGCCGGTGAAGTTCGGGTCGAGGGGCGCCGGGTGCTGGTCGACCGGATGGGCGTAGCGGCCCGCCGCGTTGGCCTGCCAGATCTCGACCAACTGGCCGCCGATGGGCCGGCCGTCGCCGTCGACCACCCGCCCGGTGACGGTGATGCGCTCGCCCAGCGGCTCGCCGCGGTGCTGACGGGTGAGATCGTGGTCGAGCGCACCGAGCCGGCCGTCGCCGAGCAACGGGAAGGCCGGGTCGGCGACGCCGGGCGGCCATGGCAGCAGCGGCCGCTTGGGCGCCCGCAGGACCGTGGAGCGATAGTCAGGATGGTCGTAGGCCGGGTCGAGGGGCCGTACGGGCTGGTCAGTGACCGTCACTGGTGCACCCTTCGGGTGGACGGGGTGACCGTGTCGCCACTTCGTGGCGACAACCGACCGTGTCTCTGGACCTCGCTTCGCCCGGTCATCCGACGCCCTCCAGCACGACGGCGAGCCCCTGGCCCACGCCGATGCAGATGGCGGCCAGCCCGTACCCGCCGCCGCGCCGCGCCAGTTGGTGGGCCAACGTGACGACGAGGCGGGCGCCGGAACACCCGAGGGGATGGCCGATGGCTATGGCGCCGCCCTGGGGGTTGACGACGGTCGGGTCGAGCTCGGGCCACTCGGCCAGGCAGGCCAGCGACTGGGCGGCGAAGGCCTCGTTGAGCTCGACCACGGCCAGGTCCTCCCAGCCGATCCCCGCCCGCTTCAACGCCATCCGGGCCGCCTCGACCGGACCGATGCCGTACAGCGGCGGTTCGACGGCGCTGACCGCCCTCGACACGATCCGGGCCAGCGGCGGGCGCCCGGCGGCGCGGCTACCGGCCTCGTCGGTTACGAGCAGCGCCGCCGCCCCGTCGTTCAACGGCGACGAGTTGCCGGCCGTCACCGTGCCGTCGGGCCGGAAGGCCGGCTTGAGCTTGGCCAGGCGTTCGAGGCTGGTGTCGTCGCGTAGGCCTTCGTCGCGCTCGAGAACGACGCCGTCGACGGGCACCACCTCGTCGCCGAAGGCGCCTGCCGACCACGCCGCCGCCGCCTGGTGGTGGCTCCGGACGGCGAACTCGTCCTGGGCCTCGCGGGTGATGCGGTAGCGGTCGGCCAGGATCTCGGCGCCCTCGCCCAACGGCACGGTCCACTCGGCCGGCATCCGGGGGTTCACCATCCGCCAGCCGAGTGTGGTGGAGTGCAGGGTCTCGTGGGCCCGCGGGAAGGCGCTGTCCGGCTTCAGCAGCACCCACGGGGCCCGGCTCATCGATTCGACGCCGCCGGCGACGCACACCGACGCATCGCCGACGGCCACGGCCCGGCTGGCCTCGATGACGGGCTCGACGCCCGAGCCGCACAAGCCGTTCACGGTGGCGCCCGGGACGCTGGTGGGCAGGCCGGCCAGGAGCACGGCCATGCGAGCGACATCGCGGTTGTCCTCGCCGGCGGCGTTGGCGTCGCCCAGGATGACGTCGTCGATGCGGCTGGGATCGAGGTCGGGACTGCGGGCCACCAGAGCCGCGACGGCGGTGGCGGCCAGGTCGTCGGGGCGCTGGCCGGCAAGGGCGCCGCCGTACCGACCGATCGGCGTGCGGACCCCGTCGACGATGAAGACGTCTGCGCTCATGTCTCACGTCCCTCCCGGGCGTCGTACGCTAGCCGCACACTAGTTCTCGTGGTGGAAAGGGGGAAGTGCCGGTGATCGAGCCGTACACCCTCGACGTGCCCCGTCGCGCCGACCCGTACCCGTACTACGCCGAGCTCCGGCGCCAGGACCCGGTGCACTACTCACCGGTCGAGGAGATCTGGGTGCTGACGCGCTTCGACGACTGCCTGGCGGCGTTCTCGGACCCGCAGATCTGGTCGTCCCAGCGGCGCGGCAACCTGCTGAACGACTTGCCCGAGCGCATCGGTCGCACCCTCGGCACCACGGACCCACCGCGCCACACCTTCGCCCGCCGTCTCGTGAACAAGGCATTCACGCCGCGGACCGTGGCCGGACTGGAGCCGTTGATCCGTTCCGAGTCGGCGGAGCTGCACGACGCCGCCTGTGCGAAGGGCACCTTCGAGTACGTGCACGACATCTCGGCGCCGTTGAACGCCCGCATCCTGGGCGCCATGTTCGGTGTGCCCGAGGCCGAGTTCCTGCGCGTGCGGGGCTGGCTCGACGACTTCTTCGTGCGGGACAAGCTCGAGCCGGGGCGCGAGCCGCGCCAGGTCGTGGCCATGCGGGAACTGCGCGGGTACGTCGACACGCTCGTGGCGGCGCGACTCCAGAGACCGGGCGACGACCTGATATCGGCGATGCTGGCGGCGCGGGAAGACGGGGAGGCGCTGACGCACGAACAGGTGGCGGTCACCACGATGACGTTCCTCACTGCCGGCTTCGAGAGCACGAACAACCTGTTCACCAACATGGTGCACGCCCTCGCTCTGCACCCCGAGATCCACGGCCGGCTCCGGGCCGACCCGTCGTTGGTTCCGGCGTTCACCGAGGAGGCGATGCGGTGGGACGCCGCCGCCCAAGGCTTCGTGCGCACGCCGACGCACGACGTGGAGATTCGCGACAGCAAGGTGCCCGAAGGTGCCCAGGTGCTGGTGCACATCGGCGCCGCCAACCGCGACCCCGACGCCTTCCCCGACCCCGACCGCTTCGACGTCGACCGGGGCGGCGGCCGCCACCTCGGCCTCGGCCACGGCGCCCACTTCTGCGTCGGCGGGCCGCTGGGCCGGGTGCTGGCCCGGGTCGCCGTGGAGGACCTCGTGGCCCGCGCCCCGACCGTCGCCGTCGACCTCGAC
The DNA here is from genome assembly GCA_046725105.1 of bacterium. Lineage (GTDB taxonomy): Bacteria > Actinomycetota > Acidimicrobiia > Acidimicrobiales > Ilumatobacteraceae > DASXAI01. Next base: position 8,675 of record JBKOXV010000242.1, read on the forward strand.
ACCGCCATACGCGTCAGCACGCCGAACTTCCGCGGCTTCCAACGCCTCGACGTGACCGTCGCCTGACGGTCAGGGGGCGGTTCCCTGCCAGGCCCGCTCCAGCATCGTGCGGACTCGCTCGAGTGTGACCGGCACCGGGTTCACGGCGGTGTCGGCCACGGTGCGCTCGGCCGCCTCGTCGAGGCCGTCGTACGGCATGCCGATGGCTTCGAGGTTGGTCGGGGCGCCGATCTCGACGGCCAACTCGTACAGGGCGCCGGCGGCGTTCCCGTCGGGCGCGCCCAGGGCCGCGGCGACGCGGCGCATCTCGTCGGCCGCGCCGGGCGTGTTGTAGGCGACGGTGTGGGGCAGCATGACGGCGTTCACGTCGCCGTGAACGAGGTCGTAGGTGCCCCCGAGGGCGTGGCAGATCTTGTGGTGGAGTGCCGTGCCGGCGGCCCCGAGGACCACGCCGGCCAGCCAGGCCCCGTACAGCAGATCGGTGCGCGCCGCCAGGTCGCGGCCGTCGGCCACGGCGGCTGGCAGCGAGCGGCCGACGGCGCCGATCCCCTCCAGCGCCATGAGCGACGTGATCGGGTTGGCGCCCGGGCCGTAGAGCGCCTCCACGCAATGGGCGAGGGCGTTGAAGCCGCTCGGGCCGGTGACCTCGGCGGGGAGGCCGGTGGTGAGGGCCGGGTCGTAGACGACGACCTTGGGCACGACGTCGAGCGAGCGGCCGGTCTGCTTGTGCCGGCCGGTCAGGCCGTAGATCGGCGTCATCTCGCTGCCGGCGTAGGTGGTGGGCACGGCCAGGATCGATAGCCGCGTCGTGAGGGCGACCGCCTTGGCCAGGCCGGTGGAGGAGCCGCCGCCGATGCACACGACGCCGTCGGCGTGACAATCGACCGCGGCGACGCGGGCCCGCTCGGCCAGCTCGACCGGCACGTGCTGGGCGACCTCGTCCCACCGCCCCGCCAGTCTCGTCGCCACCGCCGTCGCCACGTCGTCGGCGGTGCCTTTGGCCTGGGCGTCGGCGATCAGGAAGGCCCGCGTCACTCCCAGCCGCTCGAGCTCCCCGGCCACGTCGACCACGGATCCGACCCCGAACACGACCCGCGCCGGCAGCGCCTCGTACGTGAACCTCATGCCGCCACCAAGGCCCGCAGCGCCGCCAGCTCGGTCTCGGAAGGGGGCGCAGTGACGCCGACGGGGTCAGCGACCCGCAGTTCCCACCCCGTGGCGGCGCGGGCGTCCTCGACCGTGACGCCGGGATGCACCTCGGTCAGCACGAGCTCGTACGCGGCCGGATCGGGTCGCAGTACGCCCAGGTCGGTGATCACGACGGTGGGCCCGCTCCCCCGGAGCCCGAGCTTCTCCCGCGTTCCCGGTCCGTCGCCGAACCCGACCGAGGTGCGGAAGTCGCACCGCTCGACGAAGGTCCGCGCCGTCTGGCGCACGATGACGATCACCTCACCGGCCGAGGCGGCGATCTCCGGTGCCCCGCCGGCTCCCGGCAGGCGGACGGCAGGATCGGCGTAGGCGCCGATGACGGTGGAGTTGATGTTGCCGAAGCGGTCGATCTGGGCGGCGCCGAGGAAGCCCACGGAGATGCGACCGCCCTGCAGCCAGTAGGCGAAGATCTCCGGGACGGACACCACGGCGTCGGCCGTCTCGGCCAGCTCGCCGTCGCCGATCGACAGCGGCAGCCGCGTCGGCTTGGCGCCGATGCACCCCGACTCGTAGACGAGCACGCACTCCGGGGCGTGCAAGCGACGGGCCAGGTTGGCAGCCGTGGACGGGAGGCCGATGCCGACGAAGCACACGGTGCCGTTGCGGAGCATGCGCGCCGCGGCCACCGTCATCATCTCGTCGGCCGTCCACCCGCCGGGGTTCACGTCAGCCACGGGTAGCGGGCCGTGTCCTTTCCGGCGTAGTCGGGGTCGAGGTAGATGAAGCACCGCTGGATCTTGAAGTCGCGGACCTCGAACACGTCGCACCATCGCCCGGCGCTCCATTCCGGCTCACCCGAGCGCCACGGCCCGTCCTGGTGCTCGCCGGAGCTGGTGCCCTCGACGGCGAAGGTGTCGCTGCCACTCATGATCCAGTTGAACTGGCTGTAGTCGTGCACGATCCTCTTGATGCTGGCGCCCACGTCGCCGAACAGCCTGCCGATCTCGGTGCGGCCGTTGGCCAGGCCCCACTTCGGGAAGTACACCTGGGCATCATCGGCGAACAGCTCGAGGATCGAACCGCCGGTCGACGTCACCCCGCCGTTGTCGAACGCCTTGAGGTACTCGAGGGCCACCGACTTCCGCCCCTCGTCGCTCATCGTGTGGGTGCTGACAGCCATGGGTCGTCTCCTTTCAAACCTGGACCATCACGTGCCGCTCGATCCACTTCGTGAACGTGTCACGGTCGCGGGCGATGGCATCCCATTCCCGATAGAAGTCGTTGTCCCGCGTCGAGTACCCGATGGCGAAGCTCGGATGAGCCCCGTCCGGCACGAGACACACCGCATCCACCACCCAGGCCGGCAGCACCACGGCGTTGGGCCGCGCCACCAGTTCGTCGACGATCTCCTCCACCGTCACGATCGACCGCTGCGAGGCGAGCACCGTCTCCTTCTGGACACCCACCAGGCCCCACAGCTGCACGTTGCCGCGCCGGTCGGCCTGCTGGGCATGGATGATGCCGACGTCCGGGTTGAGCGCCGGCACGGCCGTGAGGATCTCACCCGTGAACGGGCACGTGATCGGCGCCAGCGTGGAGGTGTGATCGACGAGATCGGTGCCCACGTAGCCGCGCAGGACGGCGAAGGGAAGGCCTGACGCCCCGGCCACGTAGCGAGCCGCCATCCCGGCGTGGCTGTGCTCCTCGATGGCCAGCGGCCCGGGCCAATCGTGCTCGACGGCGTCCCGGAAGCGATGGAGCGAGCCGACGCCCGGGTTCCCGCCCCACGAGAAGACCAGCCGGTCGGCACACCCCGCCCCGATCAGCTGGTCGTACACCACATCCGGCGTCATTCGCACGAGGGTGAGATGGCGGCGGCCCTGGCGGATGATCTCGTGGCCGGTGGCGTGCGGGATGAGGTGCGTGAAACCCTCGAGGGCGACGGTGTCGCCGTCGTGCACCAGCCCCGCGACCGCCTCCCGCAAGCTCGTCACTTCGGCCATCGACGCCCGCTCACGTCCTACTCAGAAGTCGATCGGTGCGGTCGGGGCGCGACCGGAGGCGATCAGCTCGGGCAGCTCGGGCGAGGCGTTCTCCCACACCAGGAGCATCGAGCGCTTGGGTGAGTAACCCTGGTGGCGGATGTCGCCGGGCATGGCGGCCACGTCGCCCGCACGCATGATGACCTTCGCCCGTTTGGCGCCCGTGTCGCGGTCCTCGACGTCCCAGATGATGTGATCGGACAGCTGCGCGAACCACTCGACGCGGTCGTTGCCGTGGATCACCGGCAGGATGAACTCTTCCGTCGTCGGGCAGTACAGGCTGTTCTTGCACACGCTCACGACCGAGGGGTTCCACGTGACGTCGGACCGGCTGAGGTAGGCGAACAGGTTGAAGGCGCATACCTCGTCCTCGAAGCCCGGCTCCGCCTCGACGACGGGCGCGTCCTGGGCGACGTCGGCGAACATGCGGTTGACCGGGTGGGTGGCGTCCGTGCGGATCGGCTCGTCGCCAGGCACGCCCACCATGCGCCGGGCCGTGACGCGCCGGCGAGTAACGGCCGCCGTGTTGTCGCCCGTCTTCTCGCCGAAGGGTTTCGCCGTCTCCTCGGGGCTGGCAAAGGGGTCGTAGCCCTCGATCGTCCAGTTGTCGAGCATGGCTTTGAACGTCTCACGGATGAGGGGCGACTCGAAGTTCTCGACGTGATCGAGCTCGGCCTTACGGTAGGCGTCGTTGTAGCGGCCGGCGAACAAGTCGACGGTGCCGTAATGGTTCACCGTGCCGACCACGCTGTCGAAGTTGACCGTGCCGTAGAAGAAGTCCCATGCCACGTCGCGCTGCAGGGCCCGCAGGAAGCCGTCGACGCTCAGGACATGCGACCCGGTGGGCCACGAGACGTGGGCGAAGTATTCGTCGCGCCTGAAGTGGAAGCCGCCCAGGTCGTAGTCGCGGTAGCCGAACTCGTTCGGCTCCGAGGCCTGCACGGCGACGGTGTCGGTAGCGGTCATCGAACGGCTCCTCTCAGGACAGGCAGATCTCGGCCCAGCGCTCGACGGTGTCGTCCCCCTTGATGGTCTGCAGGAGGATGACGCCGGGCGCGTCGGCGTGGAACTGGTAGGCGGCATGGGCCGGCAGCAGCGTCATGTGGCCGCGGCGGGCGATCACCCGGCCCATCTTCCGGCCCTGCGGCTCGCCGTCGACGGCGATCGAGCCGCCCTTGCCCTCCGGGGCGAGCGGCTCGTCGAGCTTGACCAGGCGCACCTCGACCTCACCGTCCACCACGAGGGCGAACTCGTCGTGGGCGCATGTGCGCCAGGCCGACGTACCCTCGGCCCGCAGCACTTCGAGCACGTACTCCATGTTCTTCCCGACGGCGACCTTCTCGTAGGGCTTGGCGTCGGACGCCACCTCGAACATGTTGGAGAACGCATACCGCTTGGGATCGTCGTCGATGATCTCGATGGTGCCTTTCTCGAACTGGTCGAGTGATCCGAATTTCGTCTGGTACTGCACCTGGGCCCCCGTTCGTATAGCGAACCGCTGTGCGATATGGGAAATTGTCGACCGCGGTCCGCGGGCATGTCAAGCTCCCAGCATGTCGGCTGCTGCCGGCGACGGCGTGCTCGCCATGCTGCTGGCCCTGGTCGACGAGCTCCGCCTGGCCGGCGTTGCCATCTCGATGGTCGAGGTCCTCGACGCCACTGCCGCCCTGAGCCAGCTCGACCTGGCCGACCGTCCCGTCCTGCGGGCCGGCCTCGGGGCCGCCTTGGTCAAGCGTCCCGAGGACCACCCCGTCTTCCAACTGGCCTTCGACCACTGCTTCCCCGTGACGCCGCCCGACGAGCGCACTCGGCGTCCGATGCCCGCCGCGGCACCCGACCTCCAGGCCACCGACCTCCCGCCCGGACCGATGGCGCCGTCCACGGATCTGCTGAACGCGTTGCTGGCGGCGCTGCAGGACGACGACGCCGATGCCATGGCCGCCCTCGCGATCCAGGCCGTCGACCGTCACGCCGGCATCGGCACTGTCGAGGGCAGCGAGCGGTACTTCCTGTACCGGGTGCTGCGCGCCCTTGACGTCGCCAACCTGCTGGCGGCGGCGATGCGGGCGGCGCGGGCCGACGATCCGGACGCTACGGCGCTCGAGCTCCGACTGCGGCGTGACGAGCACAGCCGGCGGATCGAGGAGTTCCGCCGCCTGCTCGCCCAGGAGATCCGCCGCCGGCTGCGGCAGCTCCCGCCCGCCGGCGGCGACCCGGCGTGGCTTCCTCGTCAGCTCGCCGACCTCGACGTGCTGCGAGCATCGACGACGGATCTGCGGGAGATGCGGTCGGCGGTGCGCCCGCTCGCCCGCAAGCTGGCCAGCCGGGTGGCGCAGCGGCGACGGCGCCGCAACCGGGGACGGCTCGACATGCGGCGGACCGTGCGCCATTCGCTCACGACGGGTGGCGTGCCGATGGATCCGGCGTTCCGGTGGCGCAAGGCGTCGAAGCCCAACGTTGTGGTGCTTTGCGACCTGTCGGGATCGGTCGCCGAGTTCGCCCAGTTCACCCTGGCGCTCGTCCACGCCCTCGACGACGAGCTGGCCGGCCTGCGCAGCTTCGTGTTCGTCGATGGCGTCGCCGAGGTCACGGACCTCCTCGACCGGGCCGAGGACGTGCTCGAGCCGCGCTTCCTGCTCACGCGGGCGGGAGTCGTGACCGGCGACGGGCACAGTGACTACGGCCGCGTCTTCGAACGCTTCTGGGCCGTCCACGGCGAGCGGGTCGTCACCCCGGCCACGACGCTCATCGTCGCCGGCGACGCCCGCACCAACTAACGCCCGGCCTGACTCGACCCGTTCCGTCGGCTGTCCGAACGAGCCCGCCGTACGTACTGGCTGAACCCCGAACCACGCGCCGACTGGGGCACCGACGACTCCTCGATCGCCGACTTCGCCCCGTGGTGCACCGCCGTCTTCGAGGTCCGCACGCTCCGCCAGCTGGCCGACGCCGTCGTCGAGATCGTCTGACTCTGGTTCTCGTCACGAGATCGAGCGGAAATCGCACTCATCCGTGACAGGAATCGTTTACTTCGGCTACAGCCCATACTTCTCGAGCAGCCGCA
>JBKOXV010000280.1:0-12135 GCA_046725105.1 bacterium
GGTAGTCAAACCAGCGTGAAACGCCGGGGGGCGAGGGGGCGAGGAGGATGGGTCAGTAGCCGTAGCCGGGGGTGCCGCTGCTCGGGTTCGACGCGGCGCTGGTGCCCTGGGTGGTGGCGGCGTGCCACGTGAAGTGCTGGCCGCCGAAGTCGTCGGAGAAGCCGTCCCCGGTGGCCTTGCCGGGTGAGTCCTCGGTGAAGGTGTACAGCGGCCGGCCGTTGGCGGTGACCTGCTTGGTGCCGTCGGGCCGGTCGATCACTCCGAGGGTGGTGCCCGCGACGGCATCCGAGGGCGCGCCGTCGGCGCCGGGAGCGAGCGGAGTCCAGAAGGCGGTGCACGGGCCGGTGCACAGCACCATGCCGCCCGCTTCTTCGTCCGACACGTAGAGAGGCTGGCGGCGTGCGTCGACGAGGGCGCTGCCGACGCCCTCGACCTCGGCGACCGAGACCGTGGCACCGGTCGTCGATTCGGGTGTCGAGGAGCGATCGTCGCCGCCCGAGCTGCAGGCGCCGAGGACGGCGACCACCCCGATGGCGGCGGCCGAGGTGAGAAGTCGTTTCATGTCATGTCTCCTGGTGTGAAAGGGACCGGGCGGCTACCACCGGCGCCAGCAGCACCACTGCGATCGCCGTCGCCGTGGCGAAGTTGACGAGGAACAGCGTCCCGATGGTGGGAATGGCCGAGTAGGGGCCGTAGTACTGCTGGAAGTGGATGATCCCCGTGGCCAGCACGGCGAGGGCGCCGAGGCCACGGAGGAACAGCCACATCGAGGGGGGCGGCGAGAACGACGACGCCGGCCGGGCGGTGGATGCGTGCTGCACTGTCGGTAGTACTGGACAGGCCTTTGCCTGAGATTTCTCCGGGGCAGAATCCGCGGACGGGCCGGCACCAGTACGTACTGGTGTGTGGGACGCTTCCGACGAAGCGCTCGTCGCCGGCCTGAGCACGGGCGACACCGACGTGGCGCTCGTTTTCGTCCGGCGCTTCCAGGCCCGCGTGTACGGGCTGGCGTTGTCGATCACCCGCGATCGGCAGGCGGCCGAAGAAGTGGCCCAGGACACCTTCGTGCGGGCGTGGCGCTATTCAGCCACGTTCGATCCTCGCCGCGGGTCGGCGAAGACGTGGCTGCTCACCATCGCCCGCAACACGGCCCTCGACCACGTGCGTGCCAGCGGGCGGCGCCGTGAGCAACTCCTCCTCGACTCCTTCGACACTGTTGACGACGTCCGGGGCGACGAGGACATCGACAGTCCTCATGACGACCTCGCCGTGGTGGCCGACGCCGTGCAGGCGCTGCCGCCCGATCAGCGCCAGACGCTGATGGCGTCCGCCTACTACGGCTTCACGGCCCGGGAGATCAGCGACGCGTGGGGTGTCCCGCTGGGCACGGTGAAGACGAGATTGCGCCTCGCCCTCCACAAGCTCCACGAAATGCTCACCGAGGTGTCGCCATGAGGGCCATGGACTGCGCGCAGCTCGTCGACGCCGCGCCCGAGCTCGCTCTCGGCGTCCTGCCCGGGGACGAGCGCGCCGCCGCCCTCGCCCACCTCGACGGCTGCGCCTCGTGTCAGCACGTCGTGAGCTCGTTGACCGGCGTCACCGATCGCCTGCTGCTGGTGCTGACACCGGCCGTCGAGCCACCCCTCGGCTTCGAGGACCGCGTGCTGACGCCGCTGGTCGAGGACGCGATGGCGCCCTCCCGTCGGCTACGGGCCCGCCGTCCGATCGTGATGGCGGCCTTGGCGGTGGCGGCGTGCGTCGCCGTGCTGGTGCTCACGATCGCGGCGCCGCGTTCGGCCTCGTCCGTGGTCAGCAGCCCGATGCGCACGAGCGACGGCCAGGTCGTCGGTCAGCTCTACCTGCAGGAGAAGCCGTCGGCGGTGCTGTCGATGACCCTGCCCGGGTGGGTCGACCGCATTGCCAGCTATGCGGCGCCGGGCGCCACGTATGCCGTGCGCATCACACGGACGGACGGGCCCGACCGCGTCCTGCCGGTGACGATGAACGACCGGTCGTCCTGGGCGGCCGCCCTCGACCTGGACCCTCGCACCATCACGACGGTCGCGCTGGTCGACAGCTCGGGCGCAGTGTGGTGCGCGGCGGAGATCTGAGCCGAACCCCGCAATCCGAGGAGCGGGGCGTCAGCCCGTGAAGGTGACCAGCCGGTTGCCCGCTCCGACCAGGACCATGTTCGCCAGGACCGTGGGCGTCGGGAAGCCCGGGATCCGTCCGTTCAGGTCGGTGTCCGACTGGACCGCGCCGGTGCCGGCGTCGAGGGCGTAGAGGTGGCCCCCGTTGCTCACCACCCACACCGAGTTGCCGGCGATGATCGGCGCGCCGCTGCGCCCGCCCGGCCCGTGCCAGACGGCTGCGAGCGATCCGTCCCCGCTGACCTGTACGCCGGCCGGGCCGCCGCTGCACCCCACGACGATGATGGATCCGTTCGTGGCGCTGCCGCCGAACGCCCCGCCGTCACAGACGGTGGTGTTGGAGATCTCGCCGCCGATGCCACCGAGGTCGCCGCTGTCGAGCAGGTAACCGACCCCGTTCTTCCCGGCGACGAAGGTCCGCCCACCGTCGAGCGGCAGCGGTCCGATCGACCCGAGGTCGGCGTCACGGGCGCTCAGCGCGTACCAGTCCGACGGCGCCCAGTAGTCGGCGGCGTTGAGATCCGGTGTGAGGCGCACCACGGCGTTGCCGTAGTCGAATTGGCCGGGATCGGTCGATTCGGCGTTGCCGATCGAAACGAACACGTTCCCCGCCGCATCGACGGCCGCGCCTGACGGCGCCCAGAGCCCTCCCTCGCGCGTGGTCGGGACGATCCACGACTGCGGATCACCCTGCCCGTCCAGCTGGAACGACATGACGGCGCCCTTGTAGGGCCCGCAGTCGCCGAAGAGCCCGCCGTACAGGACGTACACGCGTCCCTGGACGATCGTGAGGGCGGACCGCTGCTGCTCGAAGAGGGGATCGAGCCCGGGCGGGTCGGCCGGGCGACGCCACCGGATGGAGCCGTCGGTCATATTGACGGCCACGAGGTCGTGGCGTCCGGGCTGGACGAAGGCGACCACGTACACGGTTCCCGTGGCGGGGTCGACCACCGGCGTGCCGGTGACGCCGGTCGGGTCGATGTTGCCGCACTGCAGGGCGGAACGAGGCACCGGATCGCCCAGGTTCACCTGCCAAGCAGGCTGGCCGGTGGCCACATCGAAGGCATAGACCGAGTCGTGCTCGGTGGCGACGACCACTCGCCCGCCGGAGACGACTGGCTCGCCGTACAGGGCACCATCGAGCTCGTCGGAGGTCCACCCCGGCGTGAGCCCGCTGGGGTTCGGGCCGCTGGTCACGAACCCGCGCCGGTCGGCGCCGGCGCCGAAGGTGAGCCAGGCGACGTCGGCGACGGGGCTCGAAGACGGCGTGGTGGTGGCGCCCGGGGCTGAGATCGCCGGCGGCGGCGGCGTCGCCCCCGGGCTCCCGCTCCCGCCGTTGTCACCGCACGCCGACACGACTGCCGTCAAAACGACGACGGCGAGCAGGGCTGGTCGCATGGTGTTGTGCTAGCGCACGGCGAGACCGCCGCGGCGTCGCCCGCCAGATGGCAGGCTGGGGCCCGTGACGCCCGAGGCGCCGGCGCCCGGTCCGCTCGACGGCGTGCGGGTGCTCGATCTCACCACTGTCGTGATGGGCCCGTACGCCACCCAGATCCTCGGTGACCTCGGTGCCGACGTCGTCAAGGTCGAGACGGCCGAGGGTGACAGCAGCCGCGGCATGGGTGGCGGCCCTCACCCCGAGCTCTCGGGCACCGCTCTCAACCTGCACCGCAACAAGCGGTCGATTTCACTCGACCTCAAGACCGCCGGCGGCAAGGCCGTCTTCCTCGATCTCCTCGACACCAGCGACGTCTTCGTCACCAACCTGCGGCCCGAACCGATCGGCCGCCTCGGCCTCGCCTACGACGACGTGGCCCCCGGCCGCCCGCGCCTCATCTACTGCCAGGCGCACGGGTTCCGTAGCGACCAGGGCGGCCACCGTCCTGCCTACGACGACATCATCCAGGCCCTCACCGGCTTCCCCCGCCTCAACACGACGGCGCTGGGCGTGACGTTCTTCGTACCGTCGGTCATCGGCGACAAGATCGCCGCCCTCACGATCGTGTACAGCGTGCTCGCCGCGCTCCTCCATCGGGAGCGCACCGGCGAGGGACAGCGCGTGGAAGTCCCGATGTTCGATGCCGTGTTGGCCTTCAACCTCGTCGAGCACCTCTCCCGTGCCGCCGTTCCCGGTGAACCGGTGGGGTACACCCGCGTCCTGACCTCGCACCGTGGTCCTCACCAGACCCGCGACGGCTACGTGGCGATGATGCCGTACACGAACCGGCACTGGCGGGCTCTGTTCGCGGCCGTCGGCCAGGAGGCGCGGCTGGACGACCCGGCCTTCGCCGACCACGCCAGCCGGGTCCGCCATGCCCACGAGGTCTACGGGGCGCTGGCCGCCATCGTCCGTGAGCGCACGACCGGCGAGTGGTTGGAGCTGTGCGAGGCCATCGGCGTGCCGGCCAGTCGGGTACCGAGCATCGACGAGATCGTCGACGATCCCGAGCTCCACATGGGCGTCATCACGCCCGCCGTCCACCCCGTCGTGGGGCCGTACCGGCAGATCGAGCCGGCCACCCGGTTCTCGAGCTCGCCGCAATCGGTGCGCCGACCGGCCCCGCTCCTCGCCGAGAACACGAGGGAGATCCTGGAGGAGCTGGGCTACGACGACGAGCACATCGCCCGCCTCGTCTCCGACGGGGCCGTGACGGCTCGACCGGAGGTCTCTCTATGATCGCGAGGAGACCGATGCGAGCAAACGGAGGTCGCCGATGAGCGGAAAAGTTGTCCACTTCGAGGTCCCGTTCGACGACGCTGATCGGGCCCGGGCGTTCTACAAGGACGTGTTCGACTGGCAGATCCAGTCGGTGCCCGAGATGGGCTACAACATGGTGTCCACCGGCCCGTCGGGCGACCAGGGCCCCACCGAGCCGGGCTACATCGGGGGCGGCATGCTGCAGCGCGAAGCGCCCGTCACCGCACCGGTGATCACCCTGGCGGTCGACGACATCGACGCCACGATGGTGGCCGTCGAGAAGCACGGTGGCGCCGCCGTCGGCGAGAAGTTGCCCGTCGGCGACATGGGATTCGCCGCCTACTTCACCGACAGCGAGGGCAACCTCATGGGCTTGTGGGAGACGGCCCACTAGCTCGCCGCTCCCGCTCCCTCCGGCCGAGAGGACGGCAGCGGGTTCGGCCACGTCGCCACCACGTGGGTGCAGTCCCACCCCGCCGACCTGCGCTGCGACGGCAAGAACCACGTCCAGACGTTCAGGGTCGACACGAACGGGGAGGCGCCTCCCGAGTCCGGCGGCGGAGCTGCTCGTCGCCGACATGAAACTTCCAGAGCGTGAAGTAGCCGCCCTACGCCCGGTTCGAGAAGGCGGCGACGATGTCCGGCGGGACGGTGTTCGCATAACCGGCGTCGGGCCAGTTGAACCAGCCCGCCGACGCCCACGTCCCTCCGTCCGGGTGCAGCGTCGTGCCCGTCACGTAGGACGACAGCTGCGACGCCAGGAACACGACGCAGCCCGACACGTCGGTGATGTCGCCGACCCGGCCCATGGGGATGGCGATGCGCACTCCGAGGTCGGAGCCGAACGGGGCACCACCGCCCGACAGCTTCGCCATATTGGGTGTCGGGGTGATGTCGGGTGCCACGTTGTTCACCCGGATGCCGTCGGCGGCCAGCTCGACCGCCACCGTGCGGGCGAACTGCGCCACCGCCGCCTTGGCGGCCGAGTAGACAGCAAAGCCGGGTGCAGCGCGATGGGCCTCGATGGTGGTGATGTTCACGATGCTGCCGCCGCGGCCGCCGGCGCGCATACGCGGAATCGCCATCGACGTGGCGTGCAGGACGTGAGTCAAGTTGGCCCGGATCAAGGCGTCCCATGCGTTGGGACTCGTCTCGGCGAACGGAGCGCGAAACGTGCCGCCCACCACGTTCACGAGGATGTCGAGCCGACCCCACCGCTCGTCGGCCGCCTCGAACAGGGCGGCGAGCGTCTCGGGCTGGCGGGCGTCGCCCACGTGGACGATGGCGTCGTGGCCGCCGTCGCCGAGCGCCGTCTCGATGCGGTCGACAGCGTCGGCGTCTCGATCGACGAGAGCCACGTGAACGCCGTTGGCGGCCAGGTCGAGCACGATGCCCTCACCCAGCCCACCGGCGCCTCCCGACACCACCGCGACCGTCCCGTCGAGCCCAGCCCGCTCCTCGAACCAACCCATGCGGTCAACGTAGTGGTCACTGCCGCCACCGGGTACGGTCGGCGCAGCCGTGTGATCGGGGGTCGAGATGGAGCCATGGGTGTTGGAGGCGCGCGAGGAGATCCGCGACCTCGTGGCGCGCTACAACGCCAACGGGGACTCCGGGCGTTTCGAGCAGGTGATGGAGCTCTTCGCTCCCGACGCGGTGATGGACGTCGGCGACGGCCGGACCTACACGGGACCGGGCGAGATCATCGAGATCTTCACCGGCGCTCGTGACGGTGTCGACTACTCCGACCACCCCGTGTACCTGCGCCACATGACGGCGACGCACCAGATCGACGTCCTCGACCGGACCCGTGCCACCGGCCGGTGCTACTTCCAGGTGCTGACGGCGATCGGGCTCGACCACTGGGGGCGCTACCTCGACGAATACAAGGTCGTGGACGGAAGATGGCGCTTCGGCCGCCGGCGGGTCACCGTCGACGGACGCAGTCCCAACGCCCTGTTCGCGCCGCAACGCTGAAGGAGGAGTTCCATGGCCGCCGAACGGGTCGCATTCGTCACCGGAGCCAGCCGCGGGATCGGCAAGGCCATCGCCGTCTCCATGGCGCGGGCCGGCTTCGACGTGGCCATCACCGCCCGCACCGTCGAACCGGGCGAGCAGCGCGAGCACTCGTCCACCATCAAGCAGAGCGATACCAGTCCCCTGCCGGGCAGCCTGCACGAGACGGCGGCGCTGATCGAGGCGGCGGGGCGCCGGGTGCTGATGGCGCCGGCCGACATCACCGACCGAGCCTCGCTGGGCGCCGCCGCCACGCTCGTGCTCGAGCGATGGGGTCGCGTCGACGTGCTCGTGAACAACGCCCGCTTCATCGGCCCGGGCCACATGGACCAGTTTCTGGACACGCCGATCAGCGCCATCGAGAACCACATGCAGGGCAACTTCTTCGCGCCGCTCGTGCTCATCAAGCTGCTCGCGCCGGCCATGATCGAGCGCGGGTCGGGACGGGTGATCAACGTGACCAGTGGCTCGGCGTTGAGCGACCCGCTCAAGCCGGCCGGCTCGGGCGGGTGGGGCATCAGCTACGGGGCCACCAAGGCCGCCCTCCACCGGGTCGCCGGCATCCTGGCCGTCGAGTTGGAGAGCCAGGGAATCCTCGTCTTCAACCTTGATCCCGGGTACATCGCCACCGAGCGCATCGCCCAGGACATGGCGAAGTTCGGGTTCAATCCCGACGGCGAGCCGCCCGAGGTGCCCGGGGCGGTGGCCGCCTGGCTGGCCATGAGCGACGAGGCGGCCCAGTTCAACGGCCAGACCGTCATCGCCCAGCAGTTCTGCGCCGAGCGCAACCTCGTGCCGGGTTGGGCCGGACCCAAGCGGCGGGAGATGGGCGCCCGACCCGACCCCACCGCCGCCCGGCTGGCCTCCTCGTAGCCGACCTCCCGGTTCGTGGCACGCCGGCGTGCGAAAACCGCTCGCGGAGGTGACAGGAAAGGAGGAGGCGGGCGACGGCGCGGTGGGCCCGCCGCCCGAGCACCGGCGCCGGGTGCCGCGGCGTGGTGAGACTCACCGTCCCCATGCCCCCAACAGCTCGTCGGAGGTCACGACGGTGGAGATCAGCGACAGCGAGTTGTCGATCACGGCGTCGGCGTACTCGGCGGGGATCCCGACGACGCCGTCGCGCACCAGGATGACCTGGTAGCCGAGGTCGAGGGCCGTCATGGCCAGGCCGAACACCCCGAGGTTGACGGACACGCCCATGGCCACGACGGTGGTGATGCCGAGGTTCCGCAGGATCTGATCGAGCGACGTCGAGGTGAACGGCGTCATGCCGTGGAGCCGCGGCAGAATGATGTCGCGGGGGTCGTCGCCGAGCTCGGGCACGAGCCGGGCGCCCGGCGATCCGATCTCGGTAGGGCTTGCACCGCCCTCGCGCCGCCGGCGCGCCCCGAGGGCGAAGATCTTGCAGTTCTGCGCCGATCCGGCGCCATCGGGCCTCGACTCGGCCGTGCAGTGCACGACGCGCACGCCGACGTCACGAGCGGCGGCGCAGACACGCCCCGCCACGGCCAGCGTGCCGGCCCGCTTGATCTCCTCCACGAGTGCCGGCAGCATGCCTTCGTCGCCGACCACGCCGCGCTGGAGCTCCATGGTGACGACGGCCGTGTGGGCCGGCTCGACCAGCTGGCGCAGCCGTTCGGCTTGCCGCAAGGCAGTGGTGTCGGTCATCTGTCGCACCCCCGGATCCCGCACTCGACGCGAGTGTGTCAACTGAACCTACACTCGCCGCCGGCCGTTCCGAGGGGGCTCCGATGACGACGCAGAAGCCGACCGACATCCGCGACACGCCCGCCGACGAATACTGGAAAGACTTCGAACAGAAGTGGACCACGCTCCTGAGCTACCGGTACCTCGGAAAGCGGGCGCCCTCGCTCGACGCCGGCGTCGACGTCAACACCATGGCGCTGCGCCACGACATGCGCAACCGGCTGGGCGGCATCATGGCCGCTCCCCTGTGCATCGCCTCGCCCGAGTCGGGCGGCATGGCCGACGACAACTTCGTGCCCAACCCCGTCATCGCGTCGATGCAGATCCTCGACGACGCCCGTGACGTGAAGCAGATCAACATCAACTCCGAGACGATCCGGATCGGTCGCACCATGGGTTTCAGCCGGTCCCGGATCGTCGACGCCGACGACCCCGACCGGGTCATCGCCCTGTCGTCGGGCATGGGTGTCACCCTGGCTGGCACGCCCGGGAACTACGAGAAGGTCGACAACCCGGTGATCGAAGTGGTCGACTCGCCGTCGCTGCCGCCGCTGCACCAGGTGTTCGGAGCCAGGCGCCGACCCGATGGCACCTGGGAGCTGCCTGAGCTGACGGCCGAGCTGGCGTCCCCCGACGCCGCGCTGCACCTCGGTCCCCAGCACATCGTGCTCGAGGCGGCGGCCATGGGGCTGGCCGCCGATCGGGCCGGCACCGACGCCCTGCAGGTGGAGGACTGGCACGTCATGTTCGTCGCTCGGGGCAAGGTCGGCCCGTTCCGCGCCAGTGGCGCCGCCTTCGTCGGCCCGTCGGGACGCGTCGGCGTCGAGCTGGCGCTGTACGACGAGGGCAACGACGACCGGCCCATCACCTCGGCGTCGGCCAGCTTCCGCCGCGTCGACTAGCCCTCTCTCACCCCTCGCGCGGGCGATTGGCGGGCCGCGAGTAAACACGTGTAAACCACGGCGGTGGACGTGCCTGCGGCCGTACTGGGCGGCACGGCCCCGCGGGCCCCCACCCGCACGGCCGCTCGCACGTCGTGGCCGATCGTCTTCGTGCTCGGCTACTGCGGGGCGTTGGTGTCGATCACCCAGACGTTCGCCCTCCCCGTCCTCCCGGATCTCATCGACGAGTTCGGCGTGTCGGTCGGCGACGTGTCGTGGGTGGCGACGTCCGCTCTGCTGGCGTCGGCGGTGGCCAATCCCGTGCTGGGCCGCCTCGGCGACATGTTCGGCAAGCGCCGCATGATGCTCGTGAGCCTTCTGGCGCTGCTGGCCGGTTCGGTGTTGTGCGCCCTGTCGACCAGCCTGCCCCCGCTCGTCGTCGGGCGGGCGTTCCAGGGCGTCGGCATCGGCGTCATCCCGCTCGGCATCAGCATCGCCCGTGACGAGCTCCCGGCGGAACGCGTGAGCGGTGGAATCGCCCTCGTGAGCGCGACGATGGGAATCGGCGGCGGCCTCGGGCTGCCGCTGGCGGGGCTCGTGCTGCACGTGTTCGACTGGCCCGTCCTGTTCTGGATGGCAGCGGTCCTCACGGTCGGCGGCATCGCCGTCGCCGCCCTCGTCGTGCCCGAGTCGCCCGTCCGCAGCCCGGGCCACTTCGACCTCCTCGGGGCGGCCTGGCTGTCGGCCGTCCTGATCGCGTTGCTGCTGCCGATCAGCAAGGCGCCGACGTGGGGCTGGACGAGTCCCGTTGCGCTGGCCCTGTTCGCCGCCGCCGCTGTCGGCGGCCTGGCGTGGGCTCGTTACGAACGCCGCCCGGAGCGGCCGCTCGTCGACGTGGCGGTGATGCGTCGCCGGCCCGTGATGCTCGTCAACCTGGCCGCCCTGCTGATGGGCTTCGCCATGTTCGGCAACTTCTACGCTACGCTCTCCCAGCTGCAATTGACCGACGCCGTGCCCCACGGCTTCGGCGCCTCCGTGGTGGAAGCCGGCCTCGTCCTTCTACCGGGCGCCGTCGTCATGATGGCGATGTCGCCGATCTCGGCCCGTATCAGCGACAGCCGCGGACCATGGCTGTCGCTGCTGATCGGCGCGCTGGTCGTCGGGGGCGGCTTCGTGGTCCGCACAGCGCTGATCGACTCGCTGGTATCGATCGCCGTCGGCGTCGCCATCGTCAACTGCGGCATCGGCATCGCCTACGGCGCCATGCCGGCCGTCGTGATGGCCAACGTGCCGGAATCGGACACGGCCTCGGCCAATGCCGCCAACAGCCTGATGCGCTCCGTCGGGGCGTCGATCTGCACGGCGACGACCGCCGCCATCCTCGGATCGATGACGCTGCTCATCGAAGGCGGCGACGTCGCATCCGTGGGAGCGTTCCGGCTCGCCTACGTGCTGCCGGGGCTGGCCGCCTTCGGCGCCGCCGCCCTGGCGTGGCACCTGCCGCATCGGGGCGGCTTGACATGATGGGCGCCACGACCACTGCGCCGGACGTCGACACCACGCGGAACGCTCTGCTGAAGGCGGCGCGTGTCCGCTTCGCCCTCTACCCGTATCCCGACGTGACGCTGCGCGACATCGCTCGCGACGCCGGGGTGTCGGCGACCTTGGTCATCAAGTACTTCGGCAGCAAGATCGACCTGTTCCGTGAGGTGGTCGACTTCGGCGACGTCTTCATCGATCTGCTCGACGCGCCGGTCGATCAGCTCGGCCATCACCTGGCCGCCGTGCACGCGGCGCGCATCAACGATCCCGACGTGGCCGACCCCTTCCTCGGTCTGCTCCTCAACTCCGTGGGCCGGGACGTCCCACCCTGGGTGCGCGACGAGCTCCTCGTGCAGTTCGTCGCCGCCCTCGCTCGACGCCTCCGCGGTCCCGACCGAACCCTGCGCGCCGAGCTGGTGTGCGCCCAGCTGATGGGACTCGCCGCCATGCGGCGCGCCCTGAAGGCCGAGGCGGTATCGACGCTGCCGCCGGCGCAGGTGGCGGACTACCTCGGCCCGCTCCTCCAGGTGTTGATCGACCGGCCGTCTATTTGATGGCGAGCGGATTGATCGGCGACCCGACCGCCTTGGTGACCTTCAACGGCGGGGCGCAGAAGAAGAACTCCCACACGCCGTCGGCGGCGCAATCGGCGGCCAGCTCCTCCAGGTCGAGGATCTCGCCGAGCGACATGCCCATGTCGCGGATGAGCACGCAGTGCACGTTGAGCACGACATCCGGGTTCTCGCCGGGCAGGACCTCGATGGCCCAGTTGTCGGACAGGACGGCGGCGATTTCCTTGTCGTGCAGCCACTCGCAACAGTCCTGGCCGATCCCGGGCTCGCCCGCCATGAATTCCTGTGGCGACTGCTTGGTGAGGAACTGGCGGCGCCAGCCGGTGCGGAACAGCAGGATGTCGCCGCTGCCCACGGCTACGCCCTGGGCGGCGATGGCCGCTTCGAAGTCGTCGGGCGTGATGACGTAGCCCGCCTCGAGCCACTCGACGCCCTTCAGCTTGGCGATGTCGAGCAACACGCCACGGCCGGTGATGCCCTTCGCCTGCTTGTCGATGCTGTTCCAGGCCGTGCCGACCACCGTGACCTCACGGGCTGGGAAGCCGTTGTACAGCTGGTCGTCGTAGAAG
>JBKOXV010000037.1:0-12281 GCA_046725105.1 bacterium
GGGTTATCGAAAGGACGACAGACCGCTAACTACCTGGCGGAATGGCAGGTAAGGCGTAAGTAGGATAATGGTAGGATAGCGTCGTGAGCACTCGAAAGATCTCCATCACCGTCGAAGAGGACCTCGTCGACAAGCTGCACGGCCGCGTTGGCGCGCGTGGTGTCAGCGGTTTCGTGACGCGGGCGATCCGTCACGAGCTCGAGCGCGAGGAGCTCGGAGACCTGCTGGCGGAGCTCGAGGCGGTGCTGGGACCCCCTAACGAGCAACTCGTCGCCGCAGCAGCGAGCCTGTTCGATCGTGTGGAGCGGCAGAGCAAGACCCGCTCGCGCCGGCGGGCGGGGTAGTTTCGTTGCCCGCGTTCGTCGTGCTCGACAGTGAGGCGGTCAGCGCGCTCGCCGCCCCGCGAGAGCGAGCGGCCGCGGCTCGGCGAGCGCACGCGGTGCTCACCGAGGCCGCTCGACGCAACGCCCTTGTTCGCATCCCGTCCCCTGTGTTGGCCGAGGTCTACCGAGGCTCAAAGCGGGATGCCGGCGTCGACCGCATCGTGGGGCGCGGCAATCGCATCGTTCCCCTCGACCACCGGATCGCTCGTACAGCGGGCGCGCTGTTGGGGCGCGACCACCTCGACTCGTGTCACGTCGTGGACGCGTCGGTTGTCGCCACGGCGGTCAGGCTCGGCGGAGCGGTTGTGCTCACCGGCGATGCGGATGACCTCGAATCACTCGCGCGGGACCACCGCAACGTCGTCGTCCAGCCGCTCGCCTGAGCGGTCACCGGAAGACCTCTTTACTGATCGGGTTAGTTCGACAGGCTGAAGCTGGAATCGAGGTCAAACCTTCCGGTGTTGGTGCCCGGACGAGAGCTACGGCCGTTCGATGAGAGCGTCGCTGCGCGCGACCCTGGTCATCCCGTCACCGGTGCAAGCCCCGGGGCGCCTCGCCTCCGGAGTGATGCGGGATCGTGCCAGCCGGTATCGTCTCGTGCTGGCCGATGCTGATCCGTAAGGTCACGCGGAGGTCACGCCGGGGCCACGACGCCGGTCGAGCTCCCGCCCGGCGGGCGCCGAACCCCTGCTGAGCAGGCCCTTCGTAAGCTTGCTCGGCACAAGGCGGGTGTAGTTCAGAGGCAGAACATCAGCTTCCCAAGCTGAGAACGCGAGTTCGATTCTCGTCACCCGCTCCAGCATCTTCCCAGGTCAGCGAGCCTCTGCGGCCCGCTGATCCGCGTCTGCCGGGTTGTCGACGAGTTGCATCCCGCGTCCATCGCGCGGGCTGAATCCACTTGCGGCCTCAATCAGCTCGCCGAGTGACTTGGCGATCTCGGTGTCGCGCTGGCGCGTTGCGTGCTGGTAGCCGAGCGCGGCCTGTGCCGAGGCGTGTCCCATTCGGTGGATTCGGACCCGGCCCGGCTCGTACCACCTGGGAGAATGGTGGCGATCGCAATTGACCTCGATACATCGGTCGCGCTCCGCGGGACCAATGACCTTCGGCGCTTGATCCAGGCAGTGGTGGACGCCGATGACCACCACGAGGCCGATTGGGTGGACTGGAAGTCGACCCCGGGACCTGACGGCGAACGAGGGATGCTTCCACGTGGTCAGGGCCGTCCTCGGCATGGCGAATCGCGTTCCGGACCGGGCCGCGATCGCGTGTGAGGGTCTGGGATATGTGGTGATGGGCGCGGAGCCCGGCCAGCTGTCCGGCGTCTCCGTCGACCCCCGCGAAGCTCGACCAGATCATCGAGCCGGCCACCGCTAAAGGCGGGCTTAAACTCAGCGACCCTGAGGTGCTCGGCGGGGTCTATGGACTTTGGGATTCTCGGAGAGGTTCGGGTGTTGCGTGCCGGGGCGCCGATTCCGCTCGGCGGGCCCATGGCGCAACGGCTGCTGGCTGCCCTCTTGCTGGGCGCACCGGGGGTTGTCGACCGGGACACGCTGGTCGAGCGCTTGTGGGGGGATGCGCCGCCGGCGACAGCGACTACGGCGCTCCATGTGCATGTGAGTCGGCTGAGGCAGGCGTTGGAGCCCGATCTTCGAGGGGGGGCGTGCTCGGCGATTCGGACGGCCGGGGACGGTTATGCGTTGGAGATCGACCGGGCCCGGATCGATGCCGAGCGTTTCGAGTTGTTGGTGCACGGCGCCGAGGAGTTCGCGGGGGTGGAGCCGGATCAGGCGCTCGGCGACGTGGAGTCGGCTCGTGTGTTGTGGCGTGGTCGCCCGTGGGGGGCGCTCGCCGACGAGGTGTGGCTGCGTAGTGACGTGGCGCGAATCGAGGAGCTGCGACGGCGGGCGGACGAGCTGTGGGGGGACGTGCAGCTCGCATTGGGCCGTCACGAGCTGATCGTTGACTCGTTGGCTCGGGCGGTCGAGGCGGAGCCATTGCGGGAGCACCGCTGGGAGCAGCTCATGCTCGCGTTGTACCGGTGCAGGCGGCAGGCCGATGCGCTGCGCGCGTTCCAGGATGCCCGCCACACCTTGACCGAGGAGCTGGGCATCGAGCCGTCGCCGGCGTTGCGTGCGCTCGAGCAGGCGTTGCTGGTCCAGGACCCGAGCCTCGAGGCGCCTCCGCGGTCGCCGCCGGAGCGTCCTCGCCACAACCTGGCCGCGGCTTTGACGAGCCTCGTCGGCCGCGAGGACGACCTGCGGGTAACGCGGAAGCTGGTGGAGGCGTCCCGGCTGGTAACGCTTACGGGGGTGGGTGGCGTGGGAAAGACGCGCCTGGCTGTCCAGTCCGCGGCCGACCTCGTACCGCGGTTCGCCGACGGCGCCTGGTTCGTCGACCTCGCTCCGATTAGCGACCCCGGCCTGGTGCCCGGAAGGGTCGCCGCCACACTCGGGCTCCGCGAACGGGGCGGCCAGTCCGTAACTGACACGATCGCTGACTACCTTGCCGACCGGTCCCTCCTGCTTGTCGTCGACAACTGCGAACACGTCATCGACGCGACAGCGCGGCTCGTGGGCACACTTCTCAATGCCGCACCGCACCTCCACGTACTGGGCACGAGCCGCGAGCCACTCGGGCCCCCCTACGAGCAGGTCTTCCGGGTACCCGTGCTTGCGGTGCCCGCACCCAGCGACGATACGGATGCCGGCCGGCTAGCAGGGTCCGCGGCCGTGCAGCTGTTCGTCGAGCGCGCGTGCGCCGTAACGGCCAGTTTCGGACTGATCGCCGAGAACCAGGCCGACGTCGCTGAGCTCTGCCGGCGCCTCGATGGCATCCCCCTGGCGCTCGAGCTCGCCGCCGTCCGAATCGACTCGATGACACCGGCGGAGATCGTCCACCACCTCGAGCACCGTTTCCAGCTCTTGGGCGTCGACCGCAAGCATGCGGGGCGCCACCAGACGCTGCGAAGCACCATCGACTGGTCGCACCAGCTCCTCGAGCGAAACGAGCAGACTCTGTTCTCCCGCCTCTCGGTCTTCGCCGGGGGCTGGACGATCACCACCGCGCGATCTGTAGCCACGGGTGACGGGCTCGACGAACCGACCGTGCTTGACGGCCTGGCCGGCCTCGTCCGGAAGTCGATGGTGGTCGCCGAAAGTGAGGCAAAGACGACCCGGTACCGGATGCTCGAGTCGCTGCGACGATACGCACACGACCGCCTCGCCAGCAGCGGCGAAGAGGTCGCCGTTCGTACCCGGCATGCCGAGCACTTCACCCGCTTGGTTGAGAGCCTCGCCGATGATGTGCGTGGACCGCGCCAGGACGCCGCGTACGGCACGCTGCTCACGGAGCTCGACAACATCCGGGCCGCATTCGACTGGCACCTCGCGGCCGGCGACGCGGTCGCAGCTCTTCGCCTTGTCCGGATCCTGCGCACATTTTGGACCGAGCTCATGCCTTCCGAAGGTGTGCAGCGCGCGCTCGCCGCAGTGGCCCTTGGCGGCAACGCTTCCGCGGCCGCACGAGCTGGCGGACTCGCGGACGCCGGCTGGATCGGCTACGTCACCGGGCGTGAAGAATGCGCCCGTCACGCCGAAGAGAGCGTGGCCGTCTCGCAGGCCGCGGGCATCCCGCCCGACCCCGAGGCGCTGTGCACTCTTGCCCTCGGTGACTTCTTCGCCGGTTGCTTCGACCGCTCGCTAGCTCGCTTGGAGGAAGCGACCGTCGCCTCGCGAGCGATCGACGATCCGTACGAGATCGCGAGCGCGCTAACCGGCACCTGCATGGCGCGCGCAATCCTCGACGAAACCGACGCCGCGCTCGTCGCCGGCGAAGAGGCCCTAGCGATCGCGCGCGATCTTGGATACGTCACCCAGATCGCCGGGTCGCTCGCGGCCCTCGGGTTCGCGTGGGGAGCCCGCGATCTCGAACGCGGTGTCGCACTTCTCGATGAGAGTCTTGCACTGAAGGGCGACACCACCTACTCGGCACTGGCACGCGTCGTCAGCGGACATCTACGCGTCATGCTCGGCGACCACGACGGCGCACTACGCCTCTTCGGGGAGATACTCGAGAGCTACGGGGAACTCGGCGACGCGTTCTACCTCCCGACCTCCCTCGAGGGTACGGCCGCCGCGCTGTGTTTGCGCGGGAGGACAACAGCCGCGGCGAGGCTGCTTGGCGCGTCAGAAGAGGTGCGCCGCAAGCTGGCGCTTCCCGGCCTCCCGATCGAGATCGCGCTGCGGCAGTCAGCGCTCGACATGGTCGCGGCCTCGGTCACCGAGGACGAGCGGGAGCGCGAGCTGATCGTCGGGCGGCGCTGGAATGTGGAAGAGACAGTGGCCTACGCGCTCGGCGAGATCGCGGCGATGGACACCCCAATCCCGCCCGGCTAGCCCTCCAGCAGAGCTGGTTCACTCGTTCGGGCCAAGACTGCACTGTTGTCGGCGCCGCTCCGATAAAGCCGCAACGGGGCTGAGGGCTGCGCCGAGATCTCTCGCGCCGCGCTGAACGCGCCCGGAGCCGCTGTCCATGACGACGCGGCTGGTCGTCGTGATGCGCGATGCCGGCAACCTGGGCAGCCAGGATGCGCAAACCTGCCGGGTACCGGCCCACGTGCGAGGCGTGACGGCTTCGTATTCACCGCCGCCGAGGGTGCCGCTGCGCTGGCGCAACTTCTATGCCCGCCATTTTCGGGCCCGCGGTGGCCCGCGCCCGCCTCCGTAAGCAGTTCCGTTCCCACGACCTGCGCGACACGTGGGCCGCGCTACGCATCGCGAACGGCCGGCACATGGAGGAAATGAAAGATCACCTCGGGCACCCGTCGACTCGGGGTCACGTCCGATCGGTACGGGCACCTGTTCCCGCGGGCTCCTCAGGAACTCGTCGACGGGCTCGATGAGGCTTACCGGAATGCAGCCTCGGCCGGCGGGGCCGAGGTGCGGCCGCTGCTCCAGTAGCGCCTCGCCTGAGCACGCGGGGCCGTTCAGAGAGCCTTAACCGGGCCTTTAGCGGCGGTTGCGAGTATCCCGTCGAGGAACCGCCCCCCGGCGCGCCCTCGAAGAAGGGAAGGGGAGCGGGAGGCCAGGACAGGGGTCTCCCGCCCTTTTCGCGTCGGCCCCCCGACAGCAAGTGATGCGGCGGACGAATCCGGGGCAGGTCGGATCCGTCCTGCCGCTCCCCGAGCGTATGACCATCCTCACCGGCCCTGAGCCATTCGGGCTGGCGTCGTGCTCCCGATGGGTGCAGATGGGGTACCACGCCACATTCGGCCGTCGTTGACAGCGAGCGGTTGTCGCCAGCAGGTCAGTGCCCGACGACTGAGTGAGCTCGTCTCGCTCCGGTCGGATGCCCCGGGCCACGTTTGGGCCACAACGAGCGGCAACATCCTTGTCACACGACCGTGCCTTTCAGCTTCCCAAGCTGGGAACGCGAGTTCGATTCTCGTCACCCGCTCCAGCTTCTTCGGTGTCGCGCAGTTGTGGTCGCGAACTCGACGGCCGGCAATAGCCTGTCCGGGTGAGTGGTCTTGATCCGTTTGCCAGGCTCGTGCCGCTCGATCACGGCCTCGTGGTGGTGTCGACGACTCGGTCGGACGGCACGATCCAATCGTCGGTCGTAAACGCCGGGGTCCTCGATCACCCCCTGCGAGGGAAGCCCGTCGTCGCCTTTGTGGCAGCTGGTTCCTCGCAACGACTCCATAACCTGCGGGCGCGTCCACGCGCCACCCTCGTGCTTCGTGCGGGCTGGCAATGGGCCGCTGTCGAAGGTCTGGTCGAGCTCATCGGGCCTCGTGATCACCTCGACGGCATTGACGGCGAGCGTCTCCGCGTGTTGCTGCGCGAGATCTTCACGGCCGCTGGCGGCACGCACGACGACTGGGACGAGTACGACCGTGTGATGGCCGCCGAGCAGCGCGTTGCGGTGCTCGTCGATCCGCTGCGCGTCTACGGAAACAGCTAGCGGCACAGGTCCGCGGTGCTCGAGATCAGCAGATGTGGCTCTGTGAGGCCGCTTTCTAGGCCTTCAATGCCCGCAGAGGGCATTCATTGCCACAAAAGTTGACGCGAGTGCTCGAGAGGCCGATTGCGCGCGCTGGGCTCCCTGGGGTCCGCGAAGTGATGCCTGGATCAGGCAGCCGCGAAGACGAGGTGCTCGCTCCGGGCGGTTCGCAGTGCCCAGGAGATCGTGATCACGATCGCCGCGATCGTGATGCCGAGGCACGTGATGGTCTTGAGCGCGACGAACGCGGGGACGGACATGCTCACGAGCAGGCTGAGGGTGGCCGCTGCCGTCAGGAGGTGGGTGCCGGCCCACAGGACCGTGAGACCCGCAAAGAGCCGAACGACGGCGGGGCGGCGCGCGACCTCGGGCGCAACCGGACAGAAGTCGTGTGCGAGACGGGCGATGACCGGGCGACCGATCAGCACTGACCCGAGAAACACGCCCGCAAGCACCACCGTCGTCGCGATCGGCTGGACGAAGTAGGCAAAGGTGCTCCCGCTCAGCAGCCCGACGACTGTCTTCACGGTGAGACCGAGGGTTGCGAGCACGAGGATGGCGGGGATGGGCTGTCGGCGCAGCGTGCGTCGGAGGATCGCGCCGTACCCCCACACCAGTACGGTGGCCATGGCGACGGACGCTCCGATGGTCGTCACGACCACGAAGAACAGGATCGCGGGAATGATCGTCGCCTCGATGACGGTCGGCAGGCCCCGGCGGGCGACGCCCAGGAGCACGGGGCCTTTCGACAGTTTCGGGCAACCCGCGCGAGCCGGATCGCGCAGCGCCCCCGCGACGAGCATCCAGGGAACTGGCTTGACGGCGATGGCCTCGCTCATGCAGCGACCGATCCAACTCTCGGTCGGCGAACCACCTGTCCGTCGAGCAAGAACGTGCCCAGAGGGTAACAGCATCTGTCCCGGCGTGCACTCCCCGGCGTCGTCGCGCGCTCTGGTCGCGCCGGCGGGCTGAACGGGGCTACCGTTGCTCGAGAAAGGCGGATCGATTGTTGACGGGGGAGAGCGTTTCAGAGCAGGTCGACGTCAGCCTGGTCTTCGACTCGATTCCCGAGATGGGGCGCCACCGCGTCACGCTGTCGGACGGTGACGGCGCGGTCTGCTGGTTGACCGCCGGGCTGATGCCGGTCACCCTCCGGTTCAGCGCCGGCGATGTACTCGTTGCCCAAGCATCGATCGCAGCACGAAGGGGAGCCTCATCCCACACCAGGCCCTCGCGGAAGTGGCGACTCCGCGTGCAACGCGGGGGTACTGCAGTGCTCCGCATCGATCGACGTGACCCGCTTCGGCCGCGGGACCGTCTCGAAATCCACGTCGAGGGCGCCCGCCTCACCCGGTAGCGTCCCGCACGTCGATCTCGGAGCGGTACGCCTCCAGGCGCTCGACCAGTTCCTGCGGGTGCGCGAGCGCGGGAAGGTGGCCGCCGTCCATCTCGTCCGGCGTGATGCCCAAGCGTTCGCGTACAACTCTCCGCATGAAGTTGGCGGGGAAGAAGCGGTCGTCGCGACACAGCAGGAACCGTGTGGGGACGTCCGGCCACACGTCGAGCGGCCAGGGCTTCACGAGCGGCGTCCCGGACTGCGGGCGCACATGGTGCGCGGACTCTGCCGCCACCGCCGGTGGCACGTCGTGCAGGAACAACGCGACGGAGTCGCCGAGCTCGGCCACCCAGCCCTCGCGTTCCGCCATCTCGCGCTGCGCCTGTGCATGGCCGGTATTCAGCCACCACTCGCTGCCCGGCTCACCTGGCCGCGGCACCATCGCCGCCACCAGCACCATGAGGGCCACCGGAACGCGCTCGCAGACAAGCGGCGCGGTGAAGCCAGCCAACGACTGCGCCACCAGGATGGGCTTCTCGCGCGCGCCGATGGCCGCAACCACCGTGTCCGTGTACTCCGGCAAGCCGGCCGAGTCGTCGTCGCAGGGAAGATCGACCGCGACGACGTCGTGGCCGCGCTCGCGCAACTCGGGCGCGACGAGGTGCCAGTACCACGAGTCGGAACCGGCGCCGTGGATCAGCACGTAGGTCGCCATGCCGTCACGCCGAGACATGGGGGACCGCTGCGCTGGGCTCTTCGTAGTGCATGGCCGGGGTACCCGCGCCGATGAGGATGAACTCACACCCCTCCGGCCCGGCCGTCTCAGGTCCGTAAAACGTGCCCGCGCGCACCCAGCGCACGTCGCCAGGCCTGTAGGTGCCTTCGTCGCCGACGCCCATCTCGCCCGCAGTGATGATGTAGAAGGTGTCGGCTTCGTGCCAATGGCGGCGCTCGACGTAGTTCGGTGCGAAACGGATCTGCATCGCCCACGGGCCCAGGTCGAGACTCTCTCCCAGCAACTTCATCGAGACCTGCGGGTAGCCCTCGACCGGCTGCCATTCGAGCTCGGCGAGCGTCGCTCGGTTCCAACTGTCCATCGGCACCTCCTCGCCTGACGGCGTCGGCCGCTTCGGGCAGTATTGGCCTCCATGGACGACACGGGCCAGAAGCCCCCGGCGCTGTTCGAGAACCTCATCGGGGGAAGATTCCAGCCCGCGCGGTCGGGCGCCGTGCTCGAGTGCATCGATCCCTCGACCGGTGCCGTCTGGGCGACGGTGCCGCGTAGCGACGCCGCGGACGTCTTCGACGCGGTGACCGCAGCCCGCGAGGCGTTCGAGAGCCGGTGGCGCACGCTCCCCGCGCTCGCGCGCGCGGGGCACCTGCGGCGGCTTGCCGAGGTCGTGCGCGCGCATGCCGACGATCTCGCGGAAATCGAGACGCGCGACAACGGTCGGATCATCATCGAGACGACCCTCTTCGACCTACCCGCGTGCACCCAGATGCTGTTCTATTTCGCGGGGGCCGCGGACAAGATCAGCGGCGACACGGTGCAGATCGCCCCGACGAGTTTCAACTTCACGGTGCGCGAGCCGATCGGCGTCGTCGGTCTGATCGTGCCGTGGAACGCCCCGCTCACCATCGCGGTCGCGAAGCTCGGCGCCGCGCTCGCCGCCGGCAACAGCGTCGTGCTGAAGCCTGCGGAGCAGGCGTCGTGTTCGATCCTCC
Organism: bacterium; assembly: GCA_046725105.1. Lineage (GTDB taxonomy): Bacteria > Actinomycetota > Acidimicrobiia > Acidimicrobiales > Ilumatobacteraceae > DASXAI01. Next base: position 9,445 of record JBKOXV010000037.1, read on the forward strand.
GCTTCGGCGAGCTCCTCGACGAAGCGGGGATGCCTCCCGGCGTCATCAACATCGTGAGTGGTCTCGGAGAAGAAGCCGGCGACGCGTTGGTGCGTGACGCGCGCGTCGGTCGCATCAGCTTCACCGGTTCGACCGACACCGCGCGCATCATCTCCGAGCGCGCGGCATCGTCGCTCAAGCCGCTGCACTTCGAGCTCGGGGGCAAGTCGGCCAACATCGTGTTCGCCGACGCCGATCTCGACGCGGCGGCATACGGCGTGTCGGCGATGTCGGTGTTCACCGGCAACGCGGGCCAGACGTGCATCGCAGGTTCCCGCATCCTCGTCCACGAGTCGATCTTCGACGAGATGGTGGAGCGCATTGCTGCACAGGCGGCGCAGGTGAAGCTCGGTGCGCCCCTCGACCACTCGACCACGATGGGTCCGATCGTGTCGGCCGAGCAGCTCGAGCGGGTGCAGTCGTACATCGCGCTCGGCCCGACCGAAGGCGCCGAGCTGCTGCTGGGTGGTCGCACCGGCCCCGACCTCTTCCCCAGAGGATCACCGCTCGGCGCCGGCTACTACGTGGAACCCACGCTGTTCCGCGCCCGGCACAGCGGGCTGCGCATCTGCCAGGAGGAGATCTTCGGGCCGGTGACCGCGGCGATCCCGTTCCGCGACGACGCGCACGCGCTCGAGCTCGCGAACAGCACACGCTACGGGCTGGCCGCCGGCGTATGGACGCGCGACCTCAATCGCGCCCATCGGTTCGTTCGCGACCTCGAAGCGGGCGCAGTATGGGTGAACACCTATCGCAAGGTGCATTGGGCGCTTCCGTTCGGGGGTGTGAAGGAGAGCGGGTACGGCCGCGACTCGGGGTGGGAGAGCGTGCTCGAGAACACGCAGCTGAAGTCCTCGTGGATCGAGACGGGATGACGCAGCAGGGGCACGAAGACCGCGAGATCCCGTGGATCGTGTCGGTCGACGACCATGTCGTCGAGCCACCCCACGTGTGGCAGACGTGGCTGCCGGAGAAGTACCGGGACCGCGGCCCGAAGGTCGTGCGCGACACATACCGCGTGGAGTGGGTCCAGGGTAACCAGGTCTTTCGCAAGGGAGGTGAAGGCCCGGCAACCGACTGGTGGGTCTACGAGGACCTCGAGTGGAGCCACCAAATGCTGAACGCGTGCGCCGGTTACGACGAGTCCGAGTGGTGGATGGGGCCGATCAGCTTCGAGCAGATGCGCGCGGGCTGTTACGACTCGAAGGCGCGGCTCGCCGACATGGACCTCAACCACGTGCGCGCGTCCCTGTGCTTCCCCACGTTTCCGCGGTTCTGCGGTCAGGTCTTCGCCGAGCGCGCCGACAAGGAACTCGCGCTCGCGTGTGCACGCGCATACAACGACTGGATGGTCGAGGAGTGGGCCGGCGAGTCGGCTGGCCGTCTGGTGCCATTGTGCATCGTTCCGCTGTGGGACGCCGACCTCGCCGCCGACGAGGTCCGGCGCAACGCGGCGCGCGGCGTGCGCGCGGTTGCGTTCTCCGAGCTCCCGGGGAAGCTCGGGCTTCCCACGATCCATTCGGGGTACTGGGAGCCGTTCTTCGCCGCGTGCAACGACACCGGTACGGCTGTCTTCATGCACATTGGCTCCGGGTCGCACTGGTTGACGTCGTCGCCCGATGCACCGCCCGCGGTCACGGGGACGCTCGTGTTCCTCACCTCGGTGATGGCACTCACCGACTGGCTGCTCTCGGGCGCGCTCGCTCGCTACCCCGACCTCCGCATCTGTCTCGCGGAGGGGCAGATCGGCTGGATCCCGTACGTGCTCGAACGTGCCGACAACCTCTGGGGCAAGAAGGTCTGGAATCTGCAGGAGCAGCTGCCGAAGCCACCCAGCGCGTACATGCCTCAGGTGTACGGCGCGTTCTTCGACGATCGCGCCGGCCTCGCGGCCCGTGACGTGATCGGGATCGACCAGCTCACGTTCGAGACCGATTATCCGCACCAGGACTCGACGTGGCCGCACAGCGTCGACGTCGTGCGGACGTTCGCCGACATGCTCGACGACACCGAGCTGCGCAAGGTCGTGCACGACAATGGCGCTGCGTTACTCGGCCTCGACTGACTCCCAGGACACCAGCGTGACGCCGTCGGTTACGTCGTCGAACACCACCCGGACCGGCATCCCGGTTTGCACCTCGTCCAGCGAGCCCTTGAACGAACCGATCATCAGGACGTCGTCCTGTTCGTCGAGGCGCACGGTGAGGACCAGGTAGGTCGGTTCGAACTCGGCGGAGAACGCGTGGTGGTTCACCGTCCACGACGCGACCGTCCCCCGGCCGCGGGCGGGCTCCCACTCGTACTCGAACGACGCGCAGCGGTTGCAGATCGCTCGCGGCGGAAAGCGCCAGGCGTGACAGCGCGCGCATCGTTGGAGGAGGAACTCGTGACGCGCGAGCGCCTCCCACCACGGGGCGGAGTCGCGGTCTGGCTGTGGCAACGGCCGCGACACGACCCTCACCCCGATCTGCGCACGACCAGCGCTGAGGTACTGCCCATCACGTAGCCCGACTGCCCGGTCGACAGCGCGACCTCCGCGCCCGCGACCTGGCGCTCGCCGCTCTCGTGCCGCAGCTGGCGCACCGCCTCGGCAAGGTGGTTCAAACCGTGGACGTACCCTTCGGAGAGGTGGCCTCCGTGCGTGTTGACGGGAAGCGCGCCGGCGCGGGTGAAGTCGCCTCCTTCACCGGGGCCGCAGAATCCATAGTCCTCGAGTTGAATGAGCACGAGCGGCGTGAACGCGTCGTACAGCTCCGCGACGTCGATGTCGCGCGGCCCGAGCCCGGCCTGCGCCCAGA
>JBKOXV010000102.1:0-12759 GCA_046725105.1 bacterium
CCCGTCGATGGGCGCCCATCGGCTCCCGGTCTTGAGTTGGGCGAGGGGGCCGACGATGCGGTTGCAGATCTGGGCGAACAGCGGCTGGTTCTCCTTCATCACCACCACGCCCAACGCACCGCCGAACATCGGGCTCCGACCGGTCATGACGTTGCTCACCGCTTCATAGGCCAAGAGCCGCTCGCCCTCGATGATGTACTCCAGCTCGGCGAGCTGCGACCGGACGATCGGATCCTTGATGAGGGCGACACCGCCTCGCGTCGTGTGGCGGCAGTATTCGAGCAGCTCGTCGAGCATGCGCTGCAGCTCGCAGTGGTGGGCCGCCGCTCCACCCGAGTGGTAGAAGGCATTCATGATGTAGCGCCAGCCCTGGCCTTCCTCGCCCAGCATCATGTCGGCGGGGACGCGGACGTCGTCGAAGAACGTGTGGTTCTGGCGGCCGCCGCCCAGGTTGTAGAGCGGCGTCATGTGGACGCCGGGAGCCTTCAGGTCGAGGCAGAAGATGCTGATGCCGGCGTGCCGTGGCGCGTCAGGATTGGTGCGGGCGGCGAGGTACATGACGTCGGCGTGGTGGCCCCACGTCGTGTACGTCTTCTGCCCGTTCACGATCCAATCCGACCCGTCCTTGACGGCGCGGGTGGTGAGCGAGGCGAGGTCGGAGCCAGAGTCCGGCTCGGTGAGGCCCTCGGCCCAGAACTGGTCGAAGCGGGCGATGCCGGGCAGGAACCGCTTCTTCTGCTCGTCGGTGCCGCCGGCCAGGAGCGTGCCGGCAGCGAGGCCGTAGCCGATGACGTTGACGAGCGGGGCGTCGCGGTAGGCGAGCTCTTCGGCCAGGATCAGCCGCTCGCTGAGCGGACGGCCGAGACCGCCGTACTCGATCGGCCATGTCAGTCCGATCCACCCCTTCTCACCCACCTTCCGGGTGAACTCGAAGGCGAAGTCCCACAGGTCCTGGTCCTCGTTGAACTCGTGGTCGAACGCCTTGTCCGCAGGCAGCTCGGCGTCGAGGAACGCCTGGACGTCCTTGCGGAAGGCGTTCTCCTCGGCCGTGAAGGTGAACTCCATCTGCGGTGGACTAGCACCTGGTCGGACCCTCGTCAACCAACCGTTTGGTATCTCGTGACAGGCGTGCCACACTCGCCGCCATGGCCGAAGTTCCCGATCTCGTGGCGGCGCTCGAGATGACACCCGCCGGCCCGAACCGGTTCACGGCCGGAAACGTCCAGGGGGGAGAGCGCGGCATGGTCTTCGGCGGCGAGTTGATCGCCAAGATGCTCGTCGCCGCCGGGCGGGCCGATGGCACGAAGCCGGTCAAGTCGGCCCACGGGCTCTTCGGGCGCACGGTGCAGGTCACCGAGGCGGTCGAGCTCGACGTCGACGTCCTCCACTCGGGGCGCACGTTTGCCAGCGCGTCCGTGTCGCTTTCCCAGGGTGCCCGGGAGTGCGCCCGGGCCCTCGTGCTGCTGAGCGAGCCGGAGGACGACTTCATCCGCCACGCCAGCCCGATACCCGACGTCGACGGGCCGGATGCCGCCGTGCCGTATCCGGATCCGAACTCGTGGCGAGAGGTGCGCTCCGTCGGCGGTGTCGACATCAACGACGAGACGACGGTCGGCCCGGCCGAGGTGTCGCTCTGGATGCGCTTCCCGGCGGCTCCGGACGACGGGCTCGTGGCCCAGGGCCTGCTGGCTCACGCCACGGCGGGCTACCTCATCGGCACGGCCATGCGGCCGCACGAAGGCGTCGGCCAGTCGCAGTCGCACCGGGCCATGTCGACCGGCATCATCGGGCACACCATGAGCTTCCACGACGCCTTCGACCCGCGCGAGTGGCTCCTCATCCACAACGAGAGCCCCTTCGCCGGGCGGGGCCGCACCTTCGGCCGCGGCCACGCCTTCACCCGCGACGGTCAGCTGGTGGCCTCGTTCTCCCAGGAGGCGATGATCCGCCACTTCGCCGGCGGCGAGGCGCCCGACCGACCGGTGAGTACGGTGCTGTAGGGACGGTCGTAAGAGGGGGGACTGATGAGTGCGGGTCCGCTGAGTGCCGATGACCGGCGAGCCCAGTGGCTCGCACCGACCACCGTGCGCGTCTACCCGCTCGAGTACTCGCCGACGGTGCCGGTCGTCCTGCACCGCGCCGTCGAGAAGTTCGGCGATCTCGAGTTCGTGGTCACCGCCGGCGAGTGCATCACGTTCGCCGAGATGGAGCGGCGCTCGCGGCGGCTGGCCGGCCAGCTCGTCGCGGCGGGCGCGGGCAAGGGCACCCGCATCGGCATGCTGTTCCCGCAGGGACCGGAGTGGATCGAAGCCTTCCTCGCCATCACCCGGATCGGTGCCGTGGCGATGGCGTTCAGCACGTTCCTCACGCCGGCCGAGCTGCGCAAGGTGCTCCGCCACGGCGACGCCCAGCTGCTCGTCGTGCCGCCACGGCTGTTCGGACGGGACATGGCCCAGTTCCTCGACGAGGCCCACGCCGGCTTGGCCGGGGCCGCCGCCGCTCCCGGCACCGTGTTGCACGAGACCGAGCTGCCCTACCTCCGGTCGGTGCTGATCCACGGCGGCGAGGCCCCGGCGTGGCCGGCGGCCGTCGCGGACGAGCTCGTCACGGCGATGGAACAGCACGTCGCGCCGGCGGACTGGCTCTGCACGATCTACACCTCCGGCACCACGAGCGAGCCCAAGGGCGTCGTGCACACCCACGGCACCCAGCTCCGCCACGGCGCCCACCTGGCCGCGCTCCGGGGCATGACCAGCGGCACCCGGATCTTCGCCGCCATGCCGTTCTTCTGGGTCGGCGGCTTGACGTGCACCCTGCTCCCCGCGCTGCATGTCGGCGCCACGCTCATCAGCCAGGAGCGCTTCGAGGCCGGTAGCGCCTTGGACCTCATCGAACGGGAGCGGCCCACGATGCTGATGGGCTGGCCCAACGTGCGCCAGCGCCTGGTCGCCCATCCGAGCTTCCCAGTCCGTGACTTCGACGGCGTGCCGTTCCTGCCGCCGCCCGGCACCCCCGAGGTCGACCTCCAGCTGATGCACAACTCACTCGGCATGACCGAGACCTCGGGCCCGCACACCGTCGCCGGGCCCGACGAGCTCACCCGCATCCTGCCCGAGAGCCTGCGGGGCTCGTTCGGGCCGCGGGTGCCCTACGTCGAGCACCGGATCGCCGACTTCGTCACCAACGCCACCCTGTCCGACGCCCAGGAGGGCGAGGTCTGCATCCGGGGCTACAGCGTGATGGCCGGCATGTACAAGCGCGAGCGCGAAGAGGTGTTCGACGCCGAGGGCTGGTACCACACCGGTGACCGCGGCTACTTCCGCGACGGCTACCTCTTCTTCACCGGGCGGGCCACGGAGATGATCAAGACGGCGGGCAACAACGTGTCGCCCCGCGAGGTCGAGGTGGCGCTGGAGGCCTTCCCCGAGATCCGGCTGGCCCTCGTGTTCGGTCTCCCGGACGAGGAGCGGGGCCAGGTCGTGGTGGCGGCGGTTGCACCCGCTCTCGGCGCCACCATTGACGTGGACGACGTCCGGGAGCGGGTCCGCAAGGAGCTGTCGAGCTACAAGGTGCCGCGCGCCATCGTGGTGCTGGATGACGACGAGATCCCGCTGCTGGGCAGCGGGAAGGCGGACCGCCGCACCATCGCCGCCACCGTCGCCGCGAAGTTGGGTGGTTGAGTGCCCCAAAGGGCACTCAGGCATCCAAGTTCCCCGAATTAGCGGCCCCGCCACAGGGGCGAGCGCTTCTCCACGAAGGCCACCGAAGCCTCGCGGTGATCGTCGCTCACGAACGTGGCGCCCTCGATGAGCAACCCGTAGTCGAGCACGAGGTCCATCCGTGAGCGCAGGATCCGGTTGATGGTGGCCTTCGTGCCCTGCACGGCGAGCGGGGCGCCGTCGGCCAGCCGGCGGGCGCACGCCGTGGCCTCGTCGACGAGCTGGTCGGCGGGCACTGCCTTCAGGACCATGCCGAGGCGGGCCGCCTCCGTTCCGCTGATGCGGTCGCCGGTCATGAGGTACCACTTCGCCGCGCCGAACGGCATGATCAGCGGCCACATCACCGCGCCGCCGTCCCCCGCGACGAGGCCCACGGCGACGTGCGAGTCGGCGAACGTGGCGTCCTCAGTGGCGATCACGACGTCGCAGAACAGCGCGATCGTGGCGCCGAGGCCCATGGCGTATCCGTGCACGGCGGCGACGATGGGCTGGGGCACGGACAGGATCGTGTCGAGGATCTCCGTGCCGTGCAGGGTGTTGGCCACCGTCTCGGCCGGACTGGGACCCTCGGTGGCGGTCGACCGCTCGGCGAAGTCCTTCACGTCCCCGCCCACGCAGAAGGCCCGCCCCTCGCCGCGCAGCAGGATGGCGCCGACGGACTTGTCCTCGCGGGCCGTCTCGAGGATGGCGGTGAAATCCTCGTGGAGGCCGCCGCCCACGGCGTTCATGCGCTCGGGGCGATTGAAGGCGACGGTGAGAAGTCGGCCCTCCTGCTTGGCCAGCACCGTGGAGTACTTGTCGTAGTCGGGCATGGGAGCAGACCGTCCTTATGACCTCTTGCGGCTGGGCATGGTGTTGTGGCGGACCTCGCTGAACGGCAGGTCGCGGTCCTCGCCACGATCGCGCGGCATGGCCAGTACGCGCTCGCTGATGATGTTGCGCTGCATCTCGTTGCTGCCGCCACCGAGGCAGAGGCCCTGGCGGAAGATGTAGGCGACACCCGCCTCCCCGGTGGTCTCGCCGGGCTTCCACACGACCGCGCTGGTGCCGGCGATGTCGAGGGCGATGTCGACCTCCCGCACGTGGGTGACGGACGAGGCCAGGCGCAACAGCGCGCCGGCGGGCGCCGGCATGACGCCGGTCTCGATGCCCTGCGTGACACGCGCGATGAGCTGGCCCTGCACGATGGAGTTGGCGCGGGCCTCGCCCACCATCTGGCGGACCCGGCTGTCGCCGCTCTTGCCCATCTGGCGGGCCAGATCCACCAGGTTGCGCCTCGGGCCACGGGACTCGCTGACTCGCATCCCGCTGGAGTACGGCGACGCGCCGCCGACGGCGTTGCGCTCGTGGAACAACAGCCGCGAGGCGACCGTCCAGCCGTCGTTGAGGGCGCCCATGATGTCCGACGCCGGGATGGGCACGTCGTCGAAGAACTCCTGGCAGAACTCCATGGCCCCGTTGACCTGCTTGATCTGCTCGACGGTGATGCCGGGCTGGTGGATCTTCACGATGAACATCGTGAGGCCGCGGTGCTTGGGGGCATCCCAGTTGGTGCGGGCCAGGCACAGGGCGTAGTCGGAGCGGAAGGCGCCCGAGCTCCAGATCTTCGAGCCGTTGAGGACGAAGACGTCGCCGTCCTGGGTGGCGCGGGTGATGGCGCCGGCCAGGTCCGACCCGCCCGTGGGTTCGGACAGGAACTGCACCCACAGCTCCTCGCCCTTCAGGATGTTGCGCAGGTGGCGCTGCATCTGCTCCTCGGTGCCGAAGTCGAGGATGGTGGGGGCGATGATGGTCAACGTCGGCACGTTGAACAGGAACGGCATCTCGTAGGGCACCGACTCCTCGGTGAAGGCGTGCTGGTACTCGGGTGGGAGGCCCTGACCGCCGTACTCCTTCGGGTAGCAGATGCCGGCGAAGCCGCCGTCGTAGAGCTTGCGCTGGAGCTCCCGGGCATGGGCGATCTTCACGGGGTCTTCCATGGCCGACGGGTCGAAGGGGCTGACGCCCTCGGGCCGCAGCGGCATGTTGGCGGCCAGCCATTCCCGCGCCCGCAGGCGGAACGCTTCGAGGCTCTCGACGGTGGTGCTGCTCGTGGTCATCTCGCTCCCCTACAGGCCCAGGAGCGTGGCGAGGCGCTCCCGGTGCTCGTCCGGTCCGCCGTAGAGGGCCCGGTTCAGGGTGACCCGGCGGAGATAGAGGTGGATGTCGTGTTCCCACGTGACGCCGATGCCACCGTGCATCTGCACGCAGTCCTCCACGATCTCGGGCGTGTGGTCGCCGATGTACGACGCCGCCACGCTCACCAGCTCGGCGGCGTCGTCGGCACCCGCCTGAACGGCCCGGGCGCAGGCGCTGGCGGTGGCGTAGCCGGACTCCAGCCACAACTTCATGTCGGCGAAGCGGTGCTTCAGTGCCTGGTACGACGCGATGGGCCGGCCGAAGGAGTGCCGGTCGAAGGCGTATTCGAGCGTGAAGGCGAAGACCCGGCCGGTGGCGCCCATGGTCTCGGCGCACTGGATGGCCAGGGCCACCTGGAGCTGGCGCTCGACGTCGGGGCCGGCGCCGCCGACCTCGCCCACCACGGCGCTGGCCGGGACGCGCACGTCGTCGAAGCGCACCTCGGCGAAGCGGCGCACGAGGTCGATGCTGTCCAGCGGCGACACCGTGATGCCCGGCGTATCGGCCGGCACCAGCAGCTGGGTGAGGCCGCCGCCGGTGCGCGCCGTGACGAGGAGGTGCTCGGCCTGGGCCGCCGCCTCCACGGGTGATTTGGTACCGCGCAGGGTGAACCCGTCTCCACTCGACGCCGCCTCCAGCTCGACACCGCCGGCGTCCCACCGGCGGCCGGGCTCGGGGAAGCACCACGTGGCGATCTGCTCGCCCGACACGAGAGCGGGCAGCACGGTCTCGCGCTGCTCGTCGGTGCCCGAGGCGACGAGGGCGCTGGCGACGACGTTGAGGGGCAACAGCGGTCCGGGCGCCACCAGCTGGCCCATCTCCTCGGCGACGAGCACGAGGTCGAGGAGGCCGTGGCCGGTGATGCTGCCGCCGCCGAGCTCCTCCGGAACCAGCAGCGCCGTCCACCCCAGCTCGGCGCCGCGGCGCCACCAGCCTCGGTCGAACCCGTCGGGGTCGTCGGCCAGGGCTCGTACCGTGGTGAGCGGGGACTCGGCCTCGAGGAACTTCCGCGTCGTGTCGCGGAACAGCTGTTGATCCTGGTTCAGCTCGAGTTCCATCGGCACCCTCCTACGATTGGCCCCCATTGCAGCCGATCGGACGGCGACCGTACCATCTACCTATCGGTTGGTAGATATCCGCCAACCGGGCGGCGAGGGGGAAGGAGCAGGCGCTGGCCGGTCTGAAGGGCAAGTACTGCATCGTCGGCATCGGAGAGACCAGCTACAGCCGGAACTCCGGGCGCAGCACCCGAGACCTCGGTGCCGAGGCGGTGCGGCGGGCGATGCGCGACGCCGGACTGCAGCCGTGGGACATCGACGGCATGCTCAACTACCACGTCGGCGACTCGACCCTCTCGCAGACGATCGCCGGCGATCTCGGCATCCGCCTCGACTTCTACACCGACACCTTCGGCGGCGGGTCGAGCACCGAGACGATCGTGGGCATCGCGATCGGCGTCATCGAGGCTGGCATGTGCCACACGGTGGCGATCTACCGTTCCATGAACGGCTACTCGCAGTTGCGCCAAGGCGGCTCGACCGGCGGCATCCGGCCCCCGGCCACCGTCGTCACCGGCCCCGAGCTCGACACGCTGCCGTACGGACTGTCGAGCCCGGCGCAGAACTTCCAGTTCACCTTCGCCCGCCACATGTACGAGTACGGCACGACGAGCGAGCAGCTGGCCCGGGTGAAGGTGGCGGGCAGCAACCATGCGTCGAACAACCCGCGGGCGTACTACAGGCAGCGCGTCAGCGTGGACGACGTGGTGAGCTCGCGATGGGTCGTGAAGCCGGCGTGCCATCTGCTCGACTGCTGCGTGGAGACCGACAACGCCACGTGCCTCATCGTCACGTCGGCCGATCGGGCCCGCCATCTCAAGCAGCGGCCGATTTCGATCCTGTCGGTGGCCGGGCGGGTCAACAAGCCGTTCCCCGCCATGATGGCGCACTACCAGTGCGACCCGATCACCCGCCAAGCCGGCTACTACGCCGGGCGCATCGCCTTCCGCAACGCGGGCGTGGAGCCCGACGACATCGACGTCACCGGCTGCTACGACGCCTTCACGTTCACGCCGGTGCTGCTGTTCGAGGGCTACGGGTTCTGTGGGGAAGGAGAGGGCGGCGACTACGTGTCGAGCGGCGTGATCGATCTCGGCGGCGCTCGGCCCAACAACACGAGCGGCGGCCAGCTGTGCGAGGGCTACACGCACGGCATGAACCTCGTCATCGAGAACGTGCGCCAGCTCCGCCACCAGGCCGACGACTCGTGCCCGGGCTGGGAGCGGGGTGAGCACAGCTACGACTACTCGGAGGGCGGCTGCCGGCAGGTGCAGGACGCCGAGCTGGCCATGAACATGGGGTGGGGGACGCCAGCGGTCAGCAGCGCCCTCATCCTGGCGAGGTGACGATGGCGCCGTACATGGGTCTGCAGCTCACCGTGTCGCCCACCGACTCGGAGCACCGCGGCTATTACGAGGCGGCCGGCCAAGGGCGGCTGGTCGTGCCGCGGTGCGAGTCGTGCGGGCGGCTGCGGGGCGTGATCGGGGCGGCCTGCCCGTTCTGCACGTCGGGAGAGTGGGCGTGGCACGAGGTGAGCGGCCGGGGCGTGATCTACAGCTACGAGATCGTGACCCAGGCCATCCAGCCCGCCTTCGCCGACTGGGTGCCGTACCCGATCGTCCTCGTGGAGCTGGACGAGCAGCGGGGCGTCGAGTGGCGCTGGGGTCTGGAGGGTGAGCGGGTGTCGGTGCGGCTCGTCACGAACCTGGTGCGGCGCGACGACCTGACCCGGCCGGAGGACGAGGCCGAGGTCGCCATCGGCCGGCGGGTGGAGGCGTGCTTCGTCCCGTTGGGCGAGGGCCAGGCCCTCCCCCCCCCCCCCCCCCCCCCGGAGCCGCCCGAGCACGAGCCCTGGCGAGCGCCGGCCTCCTGAAGTTGGACGGCTGGGCGCCCTATAGGGCACCGAGACGTCCAACTTCGGCTCAGAAAGCCTCGTCCATCCAGTCGGGATGGGCCTGAAGGGCGGCCTGCCAGGCGTTCATCGACGGCCGGGGGCGGTGGGCCGTGAGGCCGCCGTCCACCACGATGGTCTGGCCGGTGATGCCCCGGGCCTCGTCGCTGGCCAGCCACGTGACGACGGCGGCGAGGTCGTCGGGCTCGAGGTGCCACGGCAACAGCCGCTCGGCCGCGAACTGCGTGAGGCGGCGCTCGGGCATGGTGGCGAGGGCCGGCGTCAACACCATCCCCGGGGCGACGGCGACGCAGCGGATGCCCTCGTGCCCGTACATGGTGGCGACGTAGCGGGTGAGCCCGATGACGGCGGCCTTCGAGGAGCCGTAGGCGGCGTTGGTGTCCGTGCCGAGCAGACCCGACACCGACGCCATGTTCACGATGACGCCACCGCCGGCGGCGCGCAGGGCCGGGACGGCGTGCTTGCAGCCGAGCATGACGCCGCGGGCGTTCACTGCCATCCGGCGGTCCCACACCGACACGTCCAGCCCGACGAGGTCGTTGTCGTCGCCGGCTCGCCCGATGTCGGCGGCGTTGTTGTGCATCACGTCGAGCCGTCCGAAGCGGTCGACGGCGTGCGCCACCATCGCCGCCACCGATGACTCGTCGGTCATGTCGACGGCGAAGGCGGCGGCCGTTCCGCCGTCGGACGTCACGGTGTCCACGGCGCCGTTGGCCGCCTCGATCGAGATGTCGGCCACGACGACGGCGGCCCCGTCGGCGGCGAAGCGCCGGGCCGTGGCGCGGCCGATGCCGCCGCCACCTCCCGTCACGATGACCACCCGTCCGTCGAACCGGTTCGTCGCCCTCGCGTCCATCGGCGTTGCCTACCAGCCGTTTGGTAGGGTCGCAAGGATGGAGGCATGGGAGCCGGGGGCTCGCGAAGCCATCCGGGAGCTCGTAGCGCGCTACACGCACTTCGGCGACGGCGGGCGCGTGAAGGAGTTGACGGAGCTGTTCGAGCCCGACGCCGTTATCGACGCCGTCGGCCGGGGGACGTTCACCGGGCACGAGGCGATCGCGGGGTTCATCGGCGGCCTGGCCGACGCCAACGTCTCCAGTCCCGACGTCACGTACGTCCGTCACCACGTGTCGAACCTCACGATCAGCTTCGACAGCCCCACCGAAGCCACCGGTGCGGCGTACTGGTTCGTCGTGCAGGACCACGGGCCGAGCCGGTGGGGCCGCTACCGCGACGCCTACCGGCAGGGGGCCGACGGCGACTGGCGGTTCGTCCGGCGCCAGATCCGCGCCGATCGGCAGGCATGATGCCCGAGCTCCTCATGCGGTTCGACCTGCGCGTACCGCCCTTCGCCGCCACCACCTTCGCCCGCCAGTACGCCGCCTTCCTCGAGATGGTGCGGTGGGCCGACGACGTCGGAGTGTCCAGCGTGTCGGTCTCCGAGCACCACGGTGACCCGGCCGGGTACACCCCGGCGCCGATCCCGTTGGCGGCGGCGATCCTCGCCAGCACCCGCCGCGTGCACGTGTCGATCTCCGCCGTCCTGGCTCCGATGCACGATCCCGTGCGGCTGGCCGAGCAGCTGGCCGCCGCCGACAACCTGGCTCCGGGCCGCCTGTCCGTCATCGTGGGCGCCGGCTACCGCCAGGTCGAGTTCGACATGGCCGGCGTCGTGAAGCGTCAGCGGGGCCGGCTGGTCGAGGAGTGCGTCACCGTGTTGCGGGCGGCGTGGACCGGCGAGCCGTTCGAGTGGCGCGGCCGCACCGTCCTCGTGACGCCGCCGCCGGCGACGCCGGGGGGACCGAAGCTCCTTATGGGCGGAAAGTCCGCCGTCGCCGCCCGACGGGCCGCCCGCCTCCGGTGTGCCTTCTCGCCCGCCAGCGGCGACAAGGCCCTCGCCGACGCCTACCGGGACGAGTGCGCCGCCGTCGGATTCGACGGCTCGGTCGAAGGGCTGGGCGACCGTCCGGCTCGGCCCGGGTTCGTGATGGTGGCGAAGGATCCCGACGCGGTGTGGCGGCAGATCGCACCGCACGCCCTCTACGACGCCCAGACCTACGCCGCCTGGCAGGACGACGCCGTGCGGTCGGACTGGGTCGTCCCCGATCTCGTCGACGCCGAATCGCTGCGCACGAGCGGTCGCTACCTGGTGGTGTCGCCCGAGGAATGCGTGGAGCTCGTGCGCCGGGACGACGGGTTGGTACTCCATCCGCTCATGGGCGGCATCCCGCCTGAGCTCGCATGGGAGAGCCTCCACCTCGTCGAGCGCGAAGTCCTGCCCAGCGTGTGAGGCGTCGGCCGAGCCAACCCGGCTGACGTGACGGTTTTCGACAAGGGGGCGTGCGTTACCGTCACCTCGGCGGGATGAGCAGGCATGTCAGCAGGGTTGCGGTGTCTCGACGTGCCGTTCTAACGTCTACCAAACGGTAGATCGAAGGGGGAAAATGTGAAGCGCATCATTCGGCGTGGACCCATCGGCGGGCTCGCGCTTGCCACCGTGCTGATCGCAGCGGCGTGTGGCTCCGACAACAGTTCCGGCTCGGGAGCGACCACCACGGCGGCGCCTGGCGGTGCCACCACCACGGCGGCGGCCGGCGGCGCCACCACCACGGCCGCCAGCGGGGCCACCACCACGGCAGCCGGCGGAGCGGCGACGACGGCCAACGCCAACACGACGCCCATCAAGATCGGCGTGCTGCTGCCGTTGTCGGGCACGTTCGCCACGCCGCAGTATCTCGACGTCATCAACGCCCAGCCGAAGATGCCGGGCAACGACAAGATCGACGGCCGTCCGTACCAGATCATCTCGAAGGACGACCAGGCCAACGCGACCGCGGGCGCCGCTGCCGTGCGCGAGCTGCTCGACTCCGACAAGGTCGACGTCATCATCGGCACCAACTTCACCGCCGTGGCCAACGCCGAGCTCCCGCTCACCACGGCGGCCAAGAAGCTCCAGCTCAGCCTCAGTGGCTGCCCGTCCTGCGGCGACGGCGCGACGTACCCGTACAACTTCTCGAACGAGTTCGACCGGCCCACGCAGGCGGCCGCCACGATTCCGCGCATGAAGGCTCTCGGGCTCAACGAGTTCGTGATCCTCGAATCTCAGGACGCCGCGGCCAAGCCGTACGTCGACGCCGTCACGGCCGAGGCCCAGAAGGCCGGCATGACGATCACCAAGGACATCACCTTCCAGCCGGGCAACCTCGACTTCGGCAACCAGGTCGCCGAGCTCAAGGACTCCGGCACCAAGCTCGTCTACATCGCGTCCATCGCGCCGGCCGACGAGATCAACATCGTGAAGGCGTTCGACGAGGCCGACTTCCATCCGATCCTGATGGGCAACTCGTCGATGGGCGTCGGCACGGTCTCCGGGGCCACGACGAACACGGACTGGGTGTCCAAGTGGCAGTCGAGCGGCTACGGCCTCGGCGAGGTCAACCCGATCGCCGCCAACGTCGCCACGTGGCGTACCAACATCAAGACGGCGCTCGGCGACGAGAAGTACACCGCCCTTTCCAAGCTCGGCTTCAACTCGGTGGCCGCCGCCCAGGACTGGTTCGACACGTTCAAGGCCGCCGTCGAAGCGACCCACGGCACCGACGGGCCGACGCTGGCGAAGTGGATCGAGACCAACGGCCACAAGGGCCTGCGCGCCAACTACACGTTCACGCCGCAGCGCCACAACGGCTTCACGGCCAACGACGTCGGCTGGGCCCAGCCGGGCACGCTGAAGGACGGGTTCCTCGACGCCGCCAAGACCAACGTCACCGGCGGCTGACCCTCCCCCTCTGGTTCACGCCTGGTTTGACGACCTCTGAGGTTCTCAAACCAGCGTGAAACGGAAGGGACGGAAGGAAGGGCGGGTTCAGGCGTCCCGGCGCAGCAGGATGAC
>JBKOXV010000066.1:0-5271 GCA_046725105.1 bacterium
GCCCGGCGCGGTGGATGCGCACCATGACCTCGCGCAGGCCCGGCGCCCTCACCTCGACGTCGTCGCGCACCTCGAGCTCGCCGGTCCAGACGATGGCTCTCATAAGGCCTCCTTCAGCCGGGCCAGACGATGCTCTGCAGCTCGCTGTAGGCGTGGAGCGCGAACGACCCGCCGTCGCGACCGACGCCGCTCTTCTTGAAGCCGCCGAACGGCGTCTCCGGGTTGCGGTTCAGGGTGTTGAGGCCGACGTTGCCGGTGCGCAGCCGCTGGGCGACCCGCAAGGCCTGGGCCGTGTCACCCGACCACACGTAGTCGTACAGGCCGAAGTCGGTGGCGTTGGCGATGGCGATGCCCTCGTCCTCGTCGTCGAAGGGGATGGCCACCACCACCGGACCGAAGATCTCTTCCTGGGCGACGGTCATGTCGTTGGTGCAGCCGGCGATGAGCGTGGGATTCACGAAGAACCCCCGCTCGAGCTCGGGCCGGGTACCGCCGGCGACGATCGTGCCGCCGGCATCGGCGCCCGACTTCACGTAGCCCTCGACGCGCTCGCGCTGGCGGGCGCTGATGACCGGCCCGACCACCGTGTCGAGCTCGGTGGGATCGCCGACTTTCACCGTCCTGGCGATCCGGGCCAGCTTCTCCACGACCTGGTCGTAGATGCCCCGCTGGGCGATGAGCCGTGTCGGCGCCGTGCAGATCTGGCCGGCGTGGAAGGTGAAGGTGCTGGCGGTGCCGAGGGCGGCCCGGTCGAGGTCGGCGCCCTCGAAGACCAGACTGGCGCCCTTGCCGCCGAGCTCGAGGAGCTGGCGCTTCATCGACCGGCCCGCCACCTCGCCGATGCGCCCGCCGATGGCAGTGCTGCCGGTGAAGCTCACCATGTCGGTCTTGGGCGACGCCACGAGGGCTTCGGCCGAGGCCGGGTTCGAGCCGACCACGAGGTTGACGACTCCGGGCGGGAAGCCGGCTTCCTGCATCGTCTCGACGAGCCGGATGACGCCCAACGGATCCTGGGGAGCCGGCTTGACGATGACCGTGTTGCCCATGGCCAGGGCGGGGCCGATCTTGCCGACCACGTTGGTGAGCGGGACGTTGTACGACGTGATGCACACCACCACCCCGACGGGTTGGCGCACGGCCATGGCGTTGATCAGCCCTCCGCCGGCGCCCATCGGCCCGCCCATGTTGGGCACGGGAGCCAGGGGTAGCTCGCGCGCCTCGAGGGCGCCGCGGGCGTAGCGGCGGAGCCGGGCGATGGCGCCGCCGACGTTCGCCATCTGCGTCATCATCGTGGTGGCGCCCGTCTCGGCCTGCGCCAGCGGAGCGATCTCGGCGAACCGTTGCTGGAACACGTCGGCCGCCTTGTCGATGAGGGCGGCCCGGTGTTCCGGTGTGGTCTGCGACCACGCCGGGAAGGCGTCGGCCGCGGCCGTGGCGGCGTCGTCGGCGTCGGCGATGCTGGCTTCCGGCGCCAGGGCGACGACCTCTTCGGTGGCCGGGTTCACGATCTCGTACGTGCCGTCGCCACCCTTCACACCGTCGCCGCCGATCCAGAGCAGGAAGGGCGCCTCGGACGCGGCTGTGGCGCTCACCAGAGCTGGTCCGTGTACGTGTCGGTGCCGACGATGGTGGGGATGAACGGCGCCGCGAAGCTCACGGTGCCGATGCCGCCGCCGTCGATGGTGGCGCCGTAGTCGCGATAGGCGCCCCACGGGGCGCTCGGCTCGGTGTCGATGAACATGAGCTGCACGACGCGGTCGGGGCTGCCGCCCGGTGCGCCCAGCGGCATGGGCGACGTGGCGCCCTCCTCACCGGCGCGGGGGCGCAGCACCCAGCTCGACACGATCGAGGCGGCGCCCGAGGCCATGAGACCAGGCGCCGCCTTGGCCTCCAGCCACTCGATCAGCGCGGCGCGGCTCGTCCCCTCGGTCGGCTCGACGACCACGACGCCCAGGCCGTTGTACCGGTGGTGGAGGGCCAGCTCGATCGGCACGGTGTGGCCGGGGGCGTACACCGCCGAGGCGAAGTCGTACAGGCCGGTCTGGGCGTGGGTGCGCTCGTTGAAGCCCCGCCCGTTGTTGTAGAGCCACCAGACCTGTTCACCGGCCCAGGTGCCCCACTCCTCCTCCTGGCCCTTGTTCATCCAGTAGATGGCCAAGTAGGAGCCGGCCTGCACCGGCTGGGCGAACTCGCTCTCGGCCGGGAAGCGAAGATCCTTCAACGCCTTGGGGGCCACCCACCGGCGACCGGCAAGCATCCCGGGCCCGATCATGCAGCCGGCGTAGAAGTGGTCCCGCTCGTACCAGCGGTTGTAGGCGACCTCGTGGCCACGATTGGGATCGACCATCGTGAACAACATGGCGCCGACCTTGATCGGATAGTCGTCCATAGTGCCCTCAGCAGTCCCCTCGGCTTGTGATCTGCGGCCCCCGACGAGACAATATTGTCATGTTGTCGCGAGGGCAACTTCGTCAACCAAGCGTTTGGTAGGACAGACGGGGACCTCGGCCCCTGCACCCCGAAGGACTGGGCCGGCCGCCTCCGGCGACCGACCTATTTGGGGGCAGTCGGGGCAAGCCCCCGACGCACAACGGAGCGCTCCGCGCGCCGTTGTGTAACATCAGACAACAGGACCGGAACGGGGGTTTGAGCACGATGGCGCCTGAGAAGAAGTTGGACCTGGACTGGATCGTGTCGGTCGACGACCACGTGATCGAGCCACCCAACGTGTGGCTGGACCGGCTGCCCAAGAAGTACCACGACGTGGCCCCGCGCATCATCAAGGAGTCCGACGGCCAGGAGTACTGGGTCTACGAGGACAAGAAGATGGTCACCGGGGGCCTGGGCGCCGTCGCCGGGCGCCGCAAGGAGGACATCACCGTCGAGGGCTACCCGTACAGCGAGATGCGCCCGGGGTGCTACGACCCGGTGGCCCGGCTCGAGGACATGGACGAGGCCGGCATCCTGGCGTCGCTCAACTTCCCGTCCATCCCCCGGTTCTGCGGGCAGCTGTTCTGGGAGGCCAAGGACAAGGACCTCGCCCTCCTGTGCGTGAAGGCCTACAACGACTGGATGATCGACGAATGGTGCGCCACCGCGCCCGGTCGGTACATCCCGCTCACGCTCATCCCACTGTGGGATCCGCAGCTGGCCGTGGCCGAGATCGAGCGCACGGCGGCCAAGGGCTCGCACTCGTTCTGCTTCTCGGAGAACTTCGAGCCGCTCGGCCTGCCGACGGTGAACTCGCCCACCCACTACTGGGACCCGGTCTTCGCCGCCGCCAACGCCAATGAGCAGGTCTTCTCCATCCACATCGGCTCCTCGTCCACCATGTACAAGGTGGCGTCGGACTCGCCGTTCATGGCCAACATGTCCCTCGGCGCCATCCGCCCGGCGGGCTGCATGCTCGCCTGGATCTTCGGCGGCATCTTCCAGCGCTATCCGAACATCAAGGTGGCCCTGTCGGAGGGCAGCATCGGCTGGATCCCGTGGTTCCTCGAGCGCGCCAACCAGGTGCTCGACACCCAGAAGCACTGGGTGGCCAAGGGCCAGCAGTACCCGGGCTCGGCCGAGGGCGCTCATGCCAGGAACCTCGACGTCGACGTGTACAAGATCGACGTCTATCGCGACTACCGCGAGCACTTCTACGGCTGCTTCATCGACGACATGACGGGCCTGCGCATGCTCGACGTCGTCGGCGAGGACAACGTGATGATCGAATGCGACTACCCACACTCCGACACGACGTGGCCGCACTCCATCAAGCTCGCCCACGAGCGCCTCGCCGGCCTGACCGAAGAGGTGCAGTACAAGATCCTGCGCGGCAACGCCGAGAAGCTGTACCACTTCACGCCGTCCGAGCCGCCCACCACGATCCGGGCCTAGTCCCCCGCCCTCACCGTTTCACGCTGGTTCGAGAACCTGTGGGGTTCTTGAACCAGCGTGAAACCGGAAGAGGACCGAGAGGCACGCATGTTCGAGGGAATCCGGGTTCTGGAGCTGGGCACATGGGTGATGGTGCCGGCCGCCGCCACCGTCCTCGCCGACTTCGGCGCCGACGTCATCAAGGTCGAGCACCCGCGCACCGGCGACCCCGGGCGCGGGCTCGTCACCGGCGGCGTCAGCCCGAAGGCCGGCGCCGTCACGTTGTTCACCGAGCAGGTGAACCGGGGCAAGCGCAGCGTCGGCCTCGACGTGTCCAAGTCCGAGGGCCGGGAGGTGCTGTACAAGCTGGCCAGCACGTGCGACGTGTTCATCACCAGCTTCCTGCCCGACGCCCGCCGGAAGTACAGCATCGACGTGGAGCACATCCGCGCCCACAATCCGGGCATTGTCTACGTCCGGGCCGACGCCGTGGGCGTGCGCGGGCCGGAGTCCGGCAAGCCCGGCTACGACTTCAGCGTCTTCTGGGGCCGGTCCGGCTTCCTCGACGCGGTATCCGGTCCCCACGCCGAGCACCCCTCGTACCCGCGCCCCGGCTTCGGCGACAAGACGGCGGCGATGAACATCGCCTTCGGCGTGGCCGCCGCCCTGTTGCGGCGGGAGCGCACGGGCGAGACCGCCGTCGTCGACGTATCACTGCTCGGATCGGCCATCTGGTCGAACTCGAGCGACCTGATCTACTCGGCCGGGCTCGGCAAGGACTTCACCGTCGTGGAGCGGCCCAACACCAACCCCATCTCCGGCACGTTCCGTACTGCCGACGGCCACTGGCTCACCCTCACGATGCTGGAGTCAGATCGGTGGTGGCCGGAGCTGTGCCGGCGGATGCGACGTGAAGACCTGCTCACCGACGAGCGCTACGCCGACGCCGCCGCCCGGGCCGAGAACAACGAGGAGTGCGCGGCCGAGATCGTGAAGACCTTCGCCCGCGCCACCCTGGCCGAGTGGCGCCGGCGCTTCGAGGGGATGCGGGCGCCGTGGGAGGTCGTGCAGACGCAGATGGAGGTGCTGGAAGACCCACAGGTGCTGGCCAACGACTACGTCAGCGCCGTCGAGCACCCGAGCGGCCAGACCCTGCGGTTGGTGCCGCCGCCGGTGCAGTTCGACGGCGCCCCGCCTCGCCTCGGCCATGCCCCCGAGGTCGGCGCCGACACCGAAGCGCTCCTCCTCGAGCTGGGCTATGACTGGGACGACCTCGTGCGGTACAAGGAGCTGGGGGCCATCACCTGATCCGGGGGGACACATGATCACCGAAACACCGGCGTGGGATGGCGTCACGGACGTCGTCGTCGTCGGAACCGGCGCCGGGGCCATGGCGGCCGCCATGAT
>JBKOXV010000267.1:0-15486 GCA_046725105.1 bacterium
CCACCGGCTGTGGTCGATGCCGCCGAACTCGCAGGGTTACCTCACGTTGGCGGCGGCGTGGATCGTCGGCCGGCTCGACCTACCCGCTGATCCCGACGACGGCCGTTGGGCATCCCTGCTCGTCGACGCCGCCATCGAGGCCGGCTACGACCGACCCGGGGTCCTGGCGGAGGACGCCGACGGCGCGGCGCTGGTGGCGCCCGACCGCCTGTCGGCCCGGCGCGACGCCGTCGGGCAGCGCCCGGCGGGCCGGCCCGTGCCCACGAGCCTCGGCGACACCACCTATCTCTGCGCCGTCGACGGCGACGGCCTCGCCGTCTCGCTCATCCAATCGAACGCCTCGGGCTTCGGCAGCCACCTGTTCGAACCCAACACCGGGATCAACCTCCACAACCGGGGTCTGGGCTTCTCTCTCGAACCGGGTCACCCCGCCGAGTACGGTCCCGGCCGGCGGCCGCCCCACACGCTGTGCCCGGCCCTGGTGACCCAGCCGGACGGCACCCTGGCCGCCGTGCTCGGCACGCAGGGCGGAGACGCGCAGCCGCAGATCCTCCTCCAGGTCCTGGCCCGCCTGCTCGCCGCCGGCCAGTCCCCGGCCCGGTCCGTCGGCAGCGCCCGCTGGGTGCTGACGGGCACGGGCCAGGGCTTCGACACGTGGACGGCGCCCGAGACGATCGTCGCCGTCGAGGAGCACGCCCCGGCAGCGTGGTTCGAGGCCCTGCGCCAGCGCGGCCATGCCGTCGCCGCCGCCCCCGCCTTCGACCACACCTTCGGCCACGCCAACCTCATCGCCGTCACCCCCGACGGCACCCTCGCCGGCGCCGCCGACCCCCGGGCCCGTATCGGCGCCGCCCTCGGGTTCTGACGACGATTCGGGCGCGTTTCGCGCCCCGATGGACGCGAAAACGGAGGGGGCGCCAGCGGTAGCGTTCTTGCATGCGTGTCGACACGAACTTCTTCGGCACGGTGCCGATGCCCGACGCCGGAGACCCCAGCGTGGCGCCTACGACGCGGCGGTACGGCAACGCCGACGTGATCGCCTGCTACGAGAACATGCTGCACTGGGCCCAGACCGCCGACGGCCTGGGCTACGACACGATGTGGCTCACCGAGCACCATTTCCAGTACGAGGGCTACGAGGTCCTGCCCAACCTCATCATGTTCGGCGTGCACGCCGCCGCCCGCACCCAGCACCTGCGGTTCGGCCAGATGTTCAACGTCGTCCCGCAGTGGCATCCCCTGCGCCTGGCCGAGGACTTCGCCCTGGCCGACCTCCTCACCGGGGGGCGCATGGAGTTCGGCGTCGGCCGCGGCACCGTGCCCCGTGAAGCGTGGGCCCTCGGCACCGTCGTCGCCTCGGGCGACAACGACATGTCGGACGAGCACGACCGCATCAACCGCCAGACGTTCGAAGAGGCGATGGAGGTCATCAAGCTCGCCTGGGATAACGAGCGTTTCTCCTACCGGGGCAAGTACTTCGTGTTCCCGCCCGACGACGTGCCCGACCGCGGCACCTACGTGAACGACCTGACGCTGATCCCCAAGCCAACCCGGCCCATCGACATCTACCAGCCGGTGACGTCACCCGAGACGATCGAATACGTGCCCCGCGCCGGCCACAAAGCCGTGTACTGGCTCCAGCACCCCGAGAGCCTCACGCAGAAGTGGGCCCGCTACGAGGAACTGCGGGCCGAGGTCGGGAACCCCGTCAGCCGGCGGGGTGAGGACCGTTGCGTCGTGTTCTACATCCACGTCGGGCGCACGCGGGAGGAGGCCATCGCCCGCGGCCGGCCCGGCCACGACGAGTTCACCAAGTTCCTCGCGCCCTACGGCCGGTTCTCGTCGTACCGCACCGCCGACGGCGCCAAGGTCCCCTTCGGGTTCCAGCCCACGCTCGAGGACTCCAACGCCCAGCGCATCATGGCCATCGGATCGATCGACGACGTCGTCGACGTGCTCGGCTTCTACCGCGACCTCGTCGGCCTCGAGCACCTGTGCATCTTCTTCGACCTGCCGGGCCTCACCCGACAGCAGATCGACGAGCAGCTCCACCTCGTCGCCGAAGAGGTCTTCCCCCGCCTCGGCGACACCCTCGAGCGGCGTCCGCTCCCTGCCTGATGCTCCTGACGGGAGCCACCCTCGTCGACGGCCGGCGGGTCGACGTGCGGCTGTCCGGCGACCGCGTCGGCCTCGTTGCCGATCGCCTCGCCGCCGACGCCGGTGAAGCGGTCGTCGATCTCGACGGCCGCCTCCTGCTTCCCGCCCCCGCCGAACCGCACGCTCACCTCGACAAGGCCCTCACGGCCGACCGCGTACCGAACCCGGCCGGCGACCTCCTGGGCGCCATCAAGGCGTGGTTGGCGCACCGGCCGACACTCACCGTCGAGGACATCGCCGAGCGCGCCGAGCGGGCCGTGCGCATGCTGTCGGCCAACGGCGTCACGGCCATCCGGACCCACGTCGACGTCGGTGCCGACATCGGGACCCGAGGCGTCGAGGCGCTGCTGCGGACCCGGCGCGCCGTGGCGGACCTGGTCGACCTGCAGCTGGTGGCGCTCAACAGCGTGCCGTCGACCGGCGAGCTCGGCGCCGCCAACCGGGCCGCCCTCGACGAGGCCGTCGCCATGGGCGTCGACGTCGTGGGCGGCTGCCCGCACCTCGAGGCCGAGGCCATGGCGGCCCTCGAGCACGCCTTCGAGCTGGCCGCCGGTACCGGCCGGCCCATCGACCTCCACACCGACGAGACGCTCGACCCGGCGGTGCTGCAGCTGCCCGACATCGCCGACCTGGTTGTGAAGACGGGCTTCCCTCACCGGGTGACGGCGAGCCATTGCGTGAGCCTCGGCATGCACGACGCCACCACCCAACACGAGGTCAGCGAGCGGGTGGCCGCCGCAGGGATGGCGGTGGTGACGCTGCCCCAGACCAACCTCTATCTCCAGGGCCGGGACCGACCGACGGCGACGCCGCGTGGCCTGACGGCGATCCGCTCGCTGCTCGACGCCGGAGCCGTAGTGGCGGGCGGCGCCGACAACCTGCAGGACCCGTTCAACATCGTGGGCCGCGGCGATCCCTTCGAGACGGCGGCCCTCCTGGTGATGGCCGGCCACCTCAGCCCGGCCGAGGCCTATCACGCCGTGTCGGCGGGCAGCCGGGCGGCGATGGGCCTCGAACCGGTGGAGGTGGCGCCGGGCTCGCCCGCCGAGCTGGTGGCGGTGCGGGCCGCGTCGCTGCGCGAGGCGATCGCAACGGCGCCGGCCGGCCGCATCGTCGTGCACCGCGGCAGGGTCGTCTCGCCGTGACCCGGCTGGCCGGCAAGCGGGCCGCAGTCACCGGCGCGGCTCGTGGCATCGGCCTTGCCATCGCCCGGCGCTTCGCCGACGAAGGGGCGCGCGTCGCCCTCGTCGACGTGCAGAGCGAGCGCGTCAAAGAGGCCGCCGCGTCGCTCGGTGACGCGCCGGCGGTGGTGGCCGACCTGGCTCACCCCGACCAGGCCAAGGGCGCGATCGACGACGCCGCCGCCGCCCTGGGCGGACTCGACATCCTCGTGAACAACGCCGGCATCCTCCTCATGGCGCCCCTGCTCGAGATCACGCCGGCGGACTGGGATCGCACCTTCGCCGTCAACGTGCGTTCGATGCTGTGCACGATCCAGGCCGCCGTGCCGTATCTGCAGGAGGCGGGCGGCGGCAAGATCGTGAACATGGCCAGCATGGGCGGCAAGGTCGGCGCGCCCGGCCAGGCCCATTACGCGTCGTCGAAGGCGGCGGTGATCGAGCTCACCCGGGTCGCCGCCATGGAGCTCGGCCCGCTCGGGATCACGGCCAACTGCATCTGCCCCGGCTATGTGCTGACCGAGATGGGTGCGGCCACCCGCACGCCCGAGATGGTGGCGGCGTGGACGGCGAAGTCACCGCTCGGGCGGCTGGCGTCGACCGACGACGTGGCGGCCATGGCGCTGTTCCTGGCGTCGGCGGACGGCGACTACTGCACCGGCCAGGCCATGAACGTCACCGGCGGCATGATCATGCATTGACGGCCGCCGAGCGCGTGGGCCACGTCCGGCCCACGCGCTCGCGGTCTGTCAGTTCAGGCCGATGCTCGTGTCGATGAACTGATTCGTTGTGATGTCGGAGGGCTTCAGACCGTCTTTCAGGTCGATGCCTTCGGCCTTGAAAATCGGCAATGCCTTGTCGATCACGGACTGCACCTTGGCGTCCTCAAAGTCGCCGATCGTGGTGTTGGGCCCGTTGCTCACCACCTTCGCGTCGAGGGATGCCTTGACGGCCGCATCAGCCTCGCCGGACGAGTAGACCCAGCCTGCATTCTGCGTATTGACCACCTTGACGATGAAGTCCTCGGTGGCTCTCGGATCCGACTGCATCTTCACCTGGGCGGCCTGGAACATCGGCACCACAGCTTTGAGGCAGTCGGCGTACTTGGTGACGTTCTCGGGCTTGGTGGCGAGCGCTTCGGCGTAATAGTCCCACCCGGTGTCGGCGACGAGCTGATACTTCACCGGTTTGCCCCACTGCTTGATCTCGTTCTGGTACAGATACGGCTCGGCGGTGGCGAAGCCCTGCTGGGCCGACTTGCCCCCGTCGGCAACAAAGGCGTCAGGCTTGCCGTCGTAGGAGTCGTCGACCTGCGACTGGCTGAGGATGCCGGTACCGGTGAGATACGCCATGTACGTCGCGTCCTTGAAGTACCGAACCTTCACGTTCTTCGCCTTCAAGTCGGCAATCTTGGTGACATCCGGGTAGGTGGCCGGGTCCCACATGATGATTTGGGGGCTCGACTCGCGTGGGGCCATCACGGCCACGGTCGGCTTGTCCTTGGCGAATTGCACTGCTGTGTCCGTGTTGACGTACCCGAGCAGGATGTTCGGGTCCTTGTACATCGTGGCCACCGGTAGCTCGAACTGAGTTGCCGGCCCGCCATTGCGGATCTCGATCTTGATGCCGGTTTTCTGGCCCGACCGGGGGTCGATCATGTCGGCGACCGTGCGGTCACCCTTTATGTCGGCGGTGGCAGGATCGGCGACGGCGTAGAGCTCCCAGTGGTCAACCTCGGGATACCAGTCGGACTGCACTACGAGCGGGTTGGGGCAGGACCTGGAGAGGTCGACCGCCGCTCCCCCGCCGCTGGCCGTTGTGGCGCCGCCCGCGGCTGTGGTCGTCGAGCTCGACGAGCTGTTGTCGCTACCGCAGGCCGCCACCACGACGGCGATCGCCGCCAGCGAGACGGCCACGGCGCTCCTGGATCGATGGACAAGCATGGCTCGGAATGGCTCCTTGGGATCGGGGTTCGGTTGTGCGGGGGGTGGAGCCGAAGCTTACGAACGCCTGAACAGCCGTCGAGGGGCCTGACGCCGGGTTCACACGATCGTCATCGATTCAGCGGGCGCCCTGGTACCACTGGCCCACGACGGCTTTGCGCAACAGTCCGAAGCCCCAGAAGAAGGCCAGGCTGAGTCCGGCGGCCACGATGATGGCCGCGTACGTCTGCTCGCCCCACAGGCGGCTCGTATAGAGGTCGATCAGGATGCCGAGGCCCCGCGGCCGCACTGTGCCGCGGAAGAAGAATTCGCCGACGATCGCGCCTACGACCGACAGGCCGGCGGCGATCCGGTAGCCCTCGAACATCGCGGGCAGGGCGCCTGGAAACTGGAGCTTCCGCAGGCGCGTCCACCGGTCGGCTCCGTGCAGGGTGAACAGGTCGTGCTGCAACGGCTCGGCCGCCTTGAGGCCGAAGAGAGTGTTGATGATGATCGGGAAGATCGAGATCATGACGCACACGACGGTGCGAGCCATCAGTCCCTGCCCGAACAAGGTGCGCAGAACCGGGACGATGGCGAGAATCGGGATGGCCTGAATGGCGACGGCGTAGGGGTACGTGGCGTTCTCGATCCACTTCGCCTGCGACATGAGCACGGCGATGATCGTGCCGAGGACGATGGCAATGGCCAGACCCTGCAAGGCGACACGTCCCGTGATCAGCAGGCCCTGGAGCAGCGAGACCGGGTTCTCGGGGTTGTCCTTCTCCGTGAAGCCGTGCAACAGCACGTCGTGCGGCAGGGGCACCACCCATTGCTTGTACGAGGGCAGCGAATAGTGGTAGCCGTACCAGAGCCCGAGGAAGACGATGAAGACGCCGAAGGCGGGAAGGATGTCGACGGCGCGGCGCCTCTTCTTCTCCGGAACCGGTACCAGCGCCTCCTCGACGGCGGGAAGGCCTTCGGCAATCGTTTCCCACCTGTCCGTCTCGGCCAGCTTCGCCATCAGGCGTGTGCCTCTCGCAAGGCGTGGTTCACAGCACCGGTCACCTCGGCGAAGTCCGGCTCGTAGCGCAGGTCCTCCTGGCGCGGGTAGTCGAAGGGCACGTCGAAGGAAGCGACGATCGTCCCGGGTCGGGCCGACATGACGTGCACTCGGTTCGAGAGGTAGACGGCCTCGTTGATCGAGTGGGTGATGAACAGAGCGGCAAAGCGCTGCAAGCCGAACAGCCTCATGAGCTCGATGTTCAGGTGTTCTCGAGTGATCTCGTCGATTGCCCCGAAGGGCTCGTCGAACAGGAACATCGGCGGCTTCAGGGTGAGCGACCGTGCCAGCGAGGCACGCATCCGCATCCCACCCGACAATGACAACGGATAGTTCTTCTCGAAGCCGGTGAGCCCGACCAGCCGGATGGCATCGGTTGCCAGCCGGCGGCGCTCGGCCTTGGCGATCCCATGCAGCTCGCCGAAAAGCTCGACGTTGCCTTGCACGCTGCGCCAGGGCAGAAGGGTGGGGTCCTGGAATACATAGCCGAGGTTGGTCCCGGCAACCTCATACCGGCCCGTGGTCGGTGTGGTGAGGCCGGACGCGATACGCAGGAGTGTGGACTTTCCGCAGCCGGACGGGCCGACGATCGACACGAACTCACCGGGCATCACCGCGAAGGTGACGTCAGCGAGGGCCCGAGTCCCGTTCTTGAACACCTTGCCGATCCGGTCGAACCGCAGGGCCGGCGGGGTCCCGTGCTCGTTGACGTGGCTCACCGAGCGTTCGGCCGTCTCCATGGGGAGAGCGTAACCGGGTCACCCGTGGCGCCGATGTTGCGTCTTCCTGGCAATCGTCTTACTTGGCCAACGCCAGCAGAACCTGGAGGAGCACATCGGCGCCGGCGGCCAGATCGGCCGGGTCGGTGTGCTCCGCCGGGTTGTGGCTGATGCCCTTCACGCTCGGCGTGAAGACCATCCCGGCCGGGCACAGGCGCGCCAGCATCTGGGCGTCGTGGCCGGCGCCGGCGGGTAGTCGCAGCGTGGCGTGGCCCAGGCGCCGCGCCGTCGCCTCGACGAGATCGATCACGCTCCGGTCGAAGGACACCGGCTCGAACCGGGCCAGCTGCCGATGCCGGATGGTGACGCCCTCGCTGGCGGCCAGGACGTCGCAGTGCTCGGCCAGTCGTCGCTCCGCCTCCCGGAGCACGGCGTCGTCGGTGTTGCGGAGGTCGACAGTCATGGTGGCCGTCGCCGCCACGACGTTCACGAGGTTGGGCCGCACGTCGATGGCGCCGACGGTGGCAACCTGTTGGCCGCCGAGCTCGAGGGCCACCAGCCGCACGAAGACGGCGAGCTCGGCGGCGACGTAGGCGGCGTCGTGGCGCATCGCCATCGGCGTCGTGCCGGCGTGGTTCGCCTGCCCCGTGACGATGATTTCTTGCCAGGAGATGCCCTGCACGCCGGTCACGGCACCGATGCGGGCACCTTCGGCTTCGAGCACGGGACCCTGCTCGACGTGCAGTTCGACGAAGGCGTGAGGCCGCTGTGCCGCCGGGCACGGGAGTGGGCCGGCGTAGCCGATGCGGTCCAGCTCGCCGCCGACCGTGGCGCCGTCGGCCGACGTGATGTCGAGCGCCTCCTCGATCGGGAGCCCGCCGGCGTACACGAGGCTGCCGAGCATGTCGGGCTGGAAGCGAGCGCCTTCCTCGTTCGTGAAGAAGGCGACCGCGAGGGGGTGGCGTGTCGCCACGCCGTGCTGCTCGAGCGTCTCGATCACCTCGAGCCCGGCCAGCACGCCGAGGTTACCGTCGTAGCGACCGCCCGTCGCGACGGTATCGATGTGGCTGCCGGTCATCACCGGCGCCAGGGCCGGGTCCGTCCCCGGGCGCATCGCGACCACGTTGCCGATGGCGTCGATGGTGACGTCGAGTCCGAGGTCGCGCATCCATGTCACGACGAGATCGCGGCCGGCACGATCCGCATCGGTGAGGGCCAGCCGGGCGCTGCCGCGGCTGCCATCCGGGCCTTCGATGGAACCGACCTCAGCGAGAGCGTCGAGCCGGTGCAGCAAACGAGGCCCGTCGACGCGCAGCGTCGCCGGGCCCATCAGGCCGGCAGTCGGAAGGCGGCCACCTCGGTCAGTGCCTCGCCCAGGCCGCGCACGGCTCCCTCGAACAGCTTCTTGCCCCGTTCGGCGGTGGCGGCAGTGGGATCGCCGATGTGGCCGTCGGGACCGAAGTCGTTCGACAGCCAGCCGAAGCTCACCCGACCGCCGAACCGCACGTGCTGGTTGCCGGCCAGCCAGGCCGGAACGTTGCGGGTCGCCACCGACAGGTCGACGCTCTCGGGCCGCAGGTGCAGCATCAGCGACGTCTCGTCGGTGCCGGCGTGCACGCCCATGCCCAGCTCGCTCTCCGGGGCCATGCCGCCCTGGTCCACGGGAAGGCCCGGATGGGCGAGGAACGTCATCAGCCCGTACTTCAGGCGGAGCTCGCGGTTGGCCACGTTGAGGAGCGCCGAGTTGCCGCCGTGGCCGTTCACGAACACGACCTTGCGGGCCGGCAGCATGGCGATGCTGCGCCCGATGTCGTCGAGCACGGCCAGCAGCGTGGACGCCGACAGCCACACGGTTCCGGCCGACCAGGCGTGCTCGTTCGATTTCGTGTAGGCGAGGGGCGGCAGGAGCCAGGCGTCGACGGCGTCGCCGTACTCGGCCACGGCCGCCTCGGCGACGGCGTCAGCGATCACGAGGTCGGTGTCGAAGGGCAGGTGCGGGCCGTGCTGCTCGATGGCACCGAGAGGCTGCAGGATGATCGACGACGCCGAGAGGCGCTCGGCTACCTGCGGCGCCCGGAGCTCGGCCAGGCGTCGGTTCACACTCGCCAGACTACGAGGATGAACCGCGTCGTGACCCCGCCCACCATCGCCCCGCCCGCCGCCCGGTACGCGCACGCCGTGCACACCGAGGGAGCGACGGCGTGGTTGCACACCGCCGGCGTCGTGCCGGTGCGACCCGACGGCTCCGTGCCGGAGGGCCTGGGCGAGCAGGCCGAGGTGGTGTGGGCGAACCTGACGGCGATCCTGGCCGAGGCCGGTCTCGCCGTCCACGATGTCCTGTCGATGACCACGTACGTGGTGGCGGGCCGCGACCTGGGGCCGGTGATGGCGGCCCGCGACGCCGCCCTCGGCGGGCATCTGGCGGCGTCGACCCTCGTCACCGTGCCAGCCCTGGCCCGCCCGGAGTGGCAGGTGGAGATCAGCCTCGTCGCCGCCCGCTGAGCGAACTTGGATGTCTGAGCGCCCTATGGGGCACTCTGGCCTCCAACTTCGGTAGCGATAGCGTCCGCCTCATGAAAGCGGCCGTGTACTACGAGACGGGCGGCCCGGACGTCTTCCGCTACGAGGACGTTGCCGACCCCGAGCTGCGCCCCAGTGGTGTGATCATCGACGTCGGGGCCATCGGCATCCAGGGCGGCGACCTGCTCCACCGGCTGAGCGGCGAGATGCCGGCGCGCCCCCACGTCGTCGGGTACCAGGCCGCCGGCGTCGTGCAGGCCGTGGGCGAGAAGGTCACCAGCGTGGCGCCCGGCGACGCCGTCGTGGCCACTATGGGCGCCGGTTCGCACGCCGAGCTGGTGAGCGTGCCGGAGCGCTCGCTGTGGAAGCTGCCCGCCGGCATGGACGTCGCCGTGGCGGCGTGCATCCCGATCGAGTTCGCCACGGCCGACGACTGCCTGTTCGAGTTCGGTCATCTCCAGTCGGGCGAGACGGTGCTGGTGCACGCCGGCGCCGGCGGTGTGGGCCTGGCCGCCATCCAGCTGGCCAAGGCGGCCGGCGCCACCGTGATCGCCACCGCGTCCAGCGACGAGCGCGTCGGCCGGCTGACCGAGTTCGGCATGGACCACGGCGTCAACTACGCCCGCGACGACGTCGTCGCCGAGGTGCTGAAGCACACCGACCGCAAGGGCGTCGACCTCGTCGTCGATCCCGTCGGCGGCCGCACCCTCGAGGCCAGCATCGCCGCCCTCGCCTATCGCGGTCGCGTCAGCTGGGTCGGCCGGGCCGGGCGCGAGGAGCAGCCTCCCGACATCTGGCCCCTGATGCAGCGCAACGCCAGCCTCACCGGCGTCTTCCTCGGCGCCGAGATGGCCGTCAACCCGGCGCGTACCCACGCCCTCGTGGCCCGGCTCATCGACCGCGTCGCCTCCGGCGAGTTGCGGGTGGTCATCGATCGCACCTTCCCGCTGGCCGACGCCGCCGACGCCCACCGCTACATCGAGAGCCGCCAGGCGTTCGGACGCGTCGTTCTCGTCCCGTAGTGGACCACGACGCCATCGTCGTCGGCGGTGGCCACAACGGACTGATCTGCGCCGCCTACTTGGCGCGGGCCGGCCTCGACACGCTGGTGCTCGAGGCCCGTCCGAGCGTGGGTGGCTGCGCCTCCACCGTCGACGCCCTCGGCGCCCGGGTCAACATCTGCAACTGCGACCACGGCGTGTTCCGCGCGACGCCGATCGCCGACGAGCTCGACCTGGCGGCCCACGGCCTCCGCTACCTCGACGTCGACCCGGCCCAGATCAGCCTGCCGTGGGGCGGCGGGCCGGCCTGGCCGCTGTTCCACGACGTAGACCGCACCCTCGACGCCCTTGCCCTCACCTACCCGCAGGAGGTCGAGGGCTACCGCCGTTACATCGCCGCCGCTCGGCCGGCGGCCGAGCTCGTGCTGGAGATCGCCAACCAGCCGCCGACGCCCGGCGAGGTGCTCCGCCACCTCGCCCACCGCCGGGCCCGGGGCGTTGCCACGCTGCTGCAGTGGAGCCGGTGCAGCGCCGGCGCCGTCCTACGCCGGTTCTTCACCCACGACGCCGTGATGGCGCCGGCGGTCGTGGTCGGGCCGGCCGTCTGGGGCCTCTCCCCCGACACGCCGGGGACCGGGCTCGGCGCCCTCACCTACGCCCTCAAGCACACCGCCCAGGTGGGACGGCCCGTCGGCGGCAGCGGGTCAATGCCGGCGGCGGTGCTCGCCGCCCTCGAGACGGCCGGTGGCAAGATGCGTACGGCCAGCCGCGTCGCCGCCATCCACTGCGAGGGCGACCGGGTGCGCGGCGTCGAGCTCGTCGACGGGTCAGCGGTCGACGCGCCGATCGTGGTGGCGGCGTGCGATCCCCGCACCGCGCTGGTCGAGTGGCTATGCCGTCCCCCGCCCCAGGCGGCCGAGATGGTGGCCCGGTGGCGCCGGGCGCCCGCGCTGGACGGCTACGAGTCGAAGCTCGACGTCGTCGTGGCCGAGGCGCCGCGCTACCGCCAGACCGATCCGCAGGTGGTTCGTCGCCTGGGGTATGACCCGCTGACGGCCACGACCATCGTGGCGCCCACCCTGGAAGCGATGGCGGCCGCCCACCGGCTGCTCGCCGCCGGCCGGGTGACCGACCGGCCGATGCTGTTCGCCAATGTGCCGTCGGCCCTCGATCCCACCATGCGAGTCGGCGCCGAGCACGTGCTCAGCCTGGAGGTCCTGTACACGCCCTATGCGCTCCAGGGTGGCTGGGCGCACTCGACCGAGCCCGAACGGTGGCTGGAGTGCTTCGCCGGGCTCGTCCAGGCGGAGTTCCTGGCCGGCGTGCGGGCGTGGCGCGCCATGACGCCCGACCGCTACGAGAGCGAGTTCCACCTCCCCCGCGGCCACGCCGGCAGCTTCGCCGGTGGGCCCGTCGCCGCCCTGCGGGGCCGGCCGCGCGAGCTCACCCGCTACGAGACGCCCGTGCGCGGCCTCTACCTCACGGGCGCCGCCACCTTCCCCGGCGCCGGCGTGTGGGGCGCGCCGGGCCGGAACGCCGCCGCCGTCATCCTGCAAACAGAAGGTTCTCGCGTCGCTGGGGGCGCAAAACGCGCCTGAATCGTCGTCAGAACCGCAGGGTGCTCAGACGTCCCGCACGACCTTGCCGGCTTTCCCGAGCGAGATGGGGTCCTTGTCGCTCCACGGGAACTCGATCCACCGGTCGGTGGTCTTCCACTTGTACTCGCACGACACCACCGAGCGGGGCTTCTCGTAGAGCACGGCCGACCGCACCGTCGCCACCTTGCCGGTGCAGAACTCCTTGACGGCGGCGAGCGTGTGGCCGGTGTCGGCTACATCGTCAGCGATCAACACGTCGGCATTGGCCAGGAAGCCAGGGTCGGGGATGGGCGGCAGGATCATCGGGACGTCGAGGCGCTCGTCGACGCCCGTGTAGTACTCGACGTTCATCGTGTACAGGTTCTTCACCGACAGGGCGTAGCCGAGGGCGCCGGCGATCAGCAGGCCGCCACGGGCGATGGCCAGGATGATGTCGGGCTCGAAGCCGTCGGCGTGGATCTGGGCCGCCAGCGCCCGCGAGGCGTCACCGAAGTCGGACCAGCTCAGCCGCTCCCGTGCCTCGGACATGAAGTGAACCTATCGGAGGCATATGTCTTGCGGCCGAACCGGTACCCGCGTCAGGTCGCGGCCGGTGGCGGCGCGGATGGCGGCGACGATGGCCGGCGTCACCGAGATGCACGGTGGCTCGCCCACGCCCTTGGCGCCGAGGGGTGCCTGCGGATCCGGCTCCTCCACGAGGGTGGCCACGACGTCCGGCGCGTCGAGGGCGGTGGGCAGCAGGTAGTCGGTGAACGACGGGTTCCGGATCCGGCCGCCCTCGACGACGATCTCCTCCATCGTGGCCAGCCCGAGGCCCTGGGAGATCCCACCCTCGATCTGGCCGAGCACCGACAGCGGGTTGAGCGCCCGGCCGACGTCCTGGGCCGTGGCCACCTGGACGACCTTCACGAGACCGAGCTCGGGGTCGACGTCGACGACGGCTCGATGGGCCACGAAGGCGAAGGCGGTGTGGCTGTTGCCCTGGCCGTGGTCATCGAGCTCGGTGGTGGGCCGGTGGTGGAACTCCACGGTCTCGTCGAACTGCCGGCCGGCCGTGGCCTCCCCCACCGGCACCCGCAGCGTCCCCATCGTGTCGACCACGTCGCTGTCCTCGATGACGAGCCGGAGCGGGTCGACACCATGGACGGCGCCCACATGCTCGAACAGGCGCTCGCGCACGGCCCGGCAGGCGGCGTCGACGGCCCCGCCCGACATCCACGTCTGGCGCGACGCCGAGGTCGACCCGGCTGACCCCACCGACGTGTCCATCGGCTCGAGCACCACCTCGTCGACGCCGAGCACGGTGCGGGCGATCTGTTGGGCGATGGTGACGAATCCCTGGCCCACCTCGGCGGTGGCGAACTTCAGGTGGACCACGCCGTCGGCGAGACGGCACCGCGCCGTGGAGTAGTCGTCGAAGCCCTCCGAGTACATGAGGTTCTTGATCGCCACGGCGAAGCCGACGCCGCGCCGCACGTCGCCGGCCTCGGCCGTCAGTCCGGCGCCGCCCGGCCGGCGCATCGGGTCGTCGTCGGGAACGGGCGGCGGCAGGGGCAGCGCCGCCGTCTCGTCGATGCACCGCACGACCGGCGCCACGCTCTCGACGACCTGCCCGGTGATCAGCCGATCGCCGGTGCGTATGGCGTTGCACCGGCGGATCTCGACCGGGTCGATGCCCGTGGCGGCGGCCAGCTTGTCCATCTGGCTCTCGTGGGCGAAGCACGCCTGCACCACGCCGAAGCCACGCATGGCGCCGCACGGCGGGTTGTTGGTGCGGGCCGCCCACCCGTCCACCACGGCGTTCTCGCACACGTACGGGCCTTGAGTGTGGGTGATGGCGTTGCCCAGCACGGCCGACGACGTGGAGGCGTAGGCGCCGCCGTCGAGCACGTAGCGGGCTTCGATCTTCACGATGCGGCCGTCGGCAGTGGCGTGGTGGCGCATCCAGACGCGCGCCGGGTGGCGGTGCACGTGGCCGAAGAAGCTCTCCTCCCGCCCGTACTGCATCTTCACGGGCCGGCCGCTCCGGAGGGCCAGCAAGCAGCAGTGGACCTGGAGGCTGATGTCCTCCCGGGCCCCGAAGGCCCCGCCCACGCCGCCCAAGGTCAGGCGGACCCGGTCCTCGGGCAGCCCGAGACACGCTGCGATCTGCTTGCGGTCCTCGTGCAGCCACTGGGTAGCGATGTGGAGCTCGACGCCGGCGCCGCCCGGATCGGGCCGGGCCAACGCCGCTTCGAGCCCGAGGAAGGCCTGGTCCTGCATCCCGATCTCGTAGCTGCCCTCCACCACGACCGGGCCGGTGGCGTCGACGTCGCCGCGCACGATGCGCTGGTGGCGGTGGACGTTGCCGTCCGGGTGGATGGGCTCGTGGCCGCCGCTGACGGCGACGTCGGGGTCGAGCAGCGGGTCAAGCACCTCGTACTCCACGACGATGGCCTCGAGCGCCCGCCGGCACGTCTCGGGATGGTCGGCCGCCACCGCCACCACCGGCTCGCCGACGTAGCGCACGACACCGTCGGCGAACACGGGCTGGTCCTGCTTAATGAGCCCGTAGGTGAGCCGGCCCGGCACGTCGGCCGCCGTGATCGCGACCTCGACGCCCGAGATCTGCCACGCCGGCGAGGGATCGAGCCGGACGATGCGGGCGTACGGGTGGGGCGAGCGCAGCGTGGCGCCCCAGAGCATGCCTTCGGCCCAGACGTCCGACGAGAAGGCGAAGCGGCCTTGCACCTTGGGGATGCCGTCGGGACGGGGCGGGCTGGCGCCGATGCCGGCCCGTGGCCGGGTGCGAGTCAGCGTGTCAGTCATCGGAGCGCCCCTCGGCCACCGTGCGGACGGCGGCGAAGATGCGCCCGTAGCCGGTGCAGCGGCACAGGTTGCCCGAGAGCGCCTCCCGAACCTCCAGCTCGCTCGGGGCGGGACGCCGGTCGAGGAGGTCGTGCACGGCGACGATCAGCCCCGGGGTGCAGAACCCGCATTGCACGGCGCCCTCGTCGACGAAGGCCCGTTGCACGTCCGTGACCCCTCCGTCGATGGCGAGGCCCTCGACGGTGGTGACGTGTCGGCCCACTGCGGCCGCGGCCAGGACGAGGCACGCACAGGTGAGCACGCCGTCGACCAGGACCGAGCACGATCCGCACTCGCCCTGCTCGCACGCCCCCTTGGCGGCGGGCAGGCCGAGCCGCTCCCGCAGCACGTACAGGAGGCTCTCCCCCAGCCAGGCATCGCGGACCTCGTGGTCGGCGCCATTGACGCGCAGGACGTACTGCTCGCTCTGCTCGCTCACGGGAAGGCCCGGCGCAGGAGGCGGGTGGCCAGCACCTCGACG
>JBKOXV010000313.1:0-8761 GCA_046725105.1 bacterium
AGCGATCACTTCTCCGTCGACGGGACGCTGCTGGAGGCGTGGGCGTCGCACAAGTGCTTCAAACCGAAGGATCAGCCACCCTCGGAGCCGCCGGCAGGACGCAACGCTGAGGTCCTTCCGGGGGCAGCGGCGCTCGAACGACACCCACGCCTCCACGACCGATCCGCAGGCCCGGTTGGCCCGCAAGTCGAACGCCACCGCCGCGACGCTGTGCTACGCCGGGCACCTGGTGCTGGAACACCGCAACGCGTTGATCGTCGACGCCGAGCTCACCCCAGCAACCGGCTACGCCGAGCGGGACGGCGCGATCGAGATGCTCGGCCGACTCCCGGCATCGAAACGGCGGCGCACGGTCGCTGGGGACAAGGGCTACGACACTGCCGGGTTCGTCGCCGAGGTCCGCCAGCTGGGGTTCACCCCGCACCTCGCCCCGAACACCACGAACCGGCGCTCCGCCATCGACGGTCGCACCACCCGCCACCCTGGGCATCTGGTGAGTCAACGGATCCCCAAACGCATCGAGGAACCCTTCGGATGGATCAAGACCATAGCCGGAGGCCGCAAGCTGCGCTACAGCAGCCAGGCCCGCAACCGGGCCTGGTTCGAGATCACCACCGCCGTCTGCAACCTGATCCGCATCACCGCACTCGACGCCGCACCAGCCTGACAGGCCACCGACCCGGCTGAACCACAGGGACCCGGCGGGCCAGCCGGGGACCGAACGATCGGCGCGGTCCCGGCCACCAACCGGCGGCCGCCTCGAGAGCGCTTTTCAGCACCCTGTTAGGGCGACGGGCTGCATCGGTTCACTAGCGGCTCAGGTCTCGCCCCGCACTGGCAGGTTGAGCATCGTCGCGCTCAGCCTCAAAGCGGCTGCGTGACTGCTGGGTGGCGCTGATTGAACTCGCCGTACAACACGCCGAGGTCTCGCCACAGCTTCTGCCGCTCGGCGAGCACGGCCGTGGTGCCGAGCTTCAGCCACTCCTCGTTGTTCAAGCGGAGCGCGTCGAGCCTCCCGTTCATCCGACCGACCAAGTCGGCGTCTGAGAGTTTCCGTAGTTCTTCCACGACGAAAATCATCGCGTGCCGGTGTAACAAAACTTCTCACGCCGTCTCCGCCCACCGGGACGGCAACGTGCGGGCCTTGGCTTCGGTCGGGGGCCGTTGCGCGTCTCATGGGGAAAGGCCGATCGGACCAGTGCCCCGCTAGGCGATCGGCGCGAGTGTGGCGTCCATGACCGCGGCGCTGTGGGACGAGTGGGCCGAAATGAGCCTCACCCACCGTGACGTCCATGACGCCGACGTCGCGGCCGTCCTCCACCAGCTCCCGCAGGAAGCGGAGGCCGACCGGCACCGCCGTGAGGGACGGATCTGATGGAGCGTCGGCGGGTCACGTCGCAGGCGCCGCGCTTGATGACCGGCCGTTCGAACTCCTGGTCGAGAGCGAGGAGAGCACCGGTTTCGGCCAGATGCGCCACAGCTCCTCGCGCTGACCGAGCACGGCGGTTCTCATGGCGCCCTGAACCCGTCGGTCAACGCTGCAGACGTGTCGGCCGCCGGTGAACCCGGGCCGCGAACCGTCACCGGGCTGTTGGGCCAATAGGAGGCGACCATCGCCTACGACGACCGCCTCGATGCGCTCAGCGCCATCAACCTGCCCGCGCTAGTGATCGGTTTCGAGCTCGACGTGTTGGTGCCGGACAAGCTCACCCGGGAAGTCGCCCACGTCATCCCAGGCGCGCGCTACGTCGAGATCGTCGGCTGTGGACACGGCGGTCCATGGGAATGTCCCGACCGGGGCAACTCCGTCATCCTCGACTTCCTCGACCGCCTCCGGCAACCACCCACGACCTGACACAGCAAGCACACGCGGCACCGCCGTCGGCCACCAGTGGGGCACTTTCGATGGCCGACTTCGAGATGGCCATTGACAGGGAGGTCCCCCACATTCGATCTTGTTGATCAGCTCGCCTGGAGTGCTCACCGGGCCCTGGGAGGGGACGAGTCGCAACCGTCCTCGCTCCTGGTTGACGAGACGAGCTGACAGAGGAGCAGATCCGTGCGCATCGCCATCATCGCTCCGCCGTGGGTCCCGGTCCCCCCGCCCGCCTACGGGGGGACCGAGATCGTGCTCGACTCGTTGGCCCGCGGGCTGCAGGCCGCCGGCCACGACGTGTTGCTGTACGCCACCGGCGACAGCACCTGCCCCGTGCCCACCGAGTGGGTCCTGCGCGAAGCAGCCGGAACGGTCGCAACCTGCTCGGCGACCGAGCTGCGCCACGTCATCAATGCGTACGGCACGGTCCTCGACAGGCACGTCGACGTGGTGCACGACCACACCCTGGTCGGCCCCGTGTACGCTGCCCGGTTCGTCCTGCCGGTGCTCACCACCAGCCACGCCCCGTTCACCGGAGAGCTCGGCGATTACTACCGGGCCATCGCCTCGCGGGTGCCGATCATCGCCGTTTCCCACCACCAGGCCTCGACGGCGCGGGCCACTCGGATCGCGGCGGTCATCCACCACGGCGTCGACGTCGACTCGTTTCCCGTCGGCAACGGTGCGGGCGGCTACGCGCTGTTCCTCGGGCGTATGAGCGCCGACAAGGGCGTCACCACTGCCATCCGCGTCGCCCGGGCGGCCGGCGTGCCGCTCACGGTCGCGGCCAAGCGGCGCGAGCCGGCTGAACAGGCCTACTTCGAAGCCGAGGTGCTCCCCCTGCTGGGCGGCGACGTCGACTACGTCGGCGAGGTCGGCGGCCGGCACAAGCTCGACCTGCTCGCCGGGGCGTCGTGCCTGCTCAACCCGATCGCGTGGCCCGAGCCGTTCGGGATGGTGATGGTCGAGGCCCTGGCGTGCGGCACGCCGGTCGTTGCTACCCCGTGCGGGTCGGTGCCCGAGTTGGTCGAGCACGGCGTCACGGGCTTCGTGTGCTCAACCGAGACCGACCTGGCCGACGCGCTGCGCCACCTCCACGACCTCAACCGCACCCGCTGCCGGAAGGCCGCCGCCGAACGGTTCTCCGCCCAACGGATGGTGGCCGACCACCTCGACGTCTACGCCCGGATGTTCAACGGGCACCGGCGACCCCATCGGGCGGCGTAACGTTCAGGCGCGAGGCGAGGCCGCAGCGAGGTGAGCGAACCGTGGACGTTCACCGATGAGTGAACCGGTCGCAGCCACCACTATCACTCTCGTCGAGGGCGCCAGCTTCGCGATCTGAGACGACCGCGGCGACATCGGCTACCACGGCGTCGACGCGCTGTTCGTGGCCGACACCCGGATCGGCTCCCGGCTCGTGCTGACCGTCGACGACCAGGCCGTGGAGCGGCCTCGTTCGCCGGTCGCACCCACCGATCGATCGTTGCTGGCGCTGCGCAACCTGTGGGCGGGTGGAGGGATGCGGGTCGATGTGCGCCTGCGCAACCTCACCAGCGCCGCCCGCACTGCAGTCATGCGGCTCCCGCTGGGCGCAGATCTCGCCCAGCTGTTCGCGGTCAAGGAGGGACGGGCTCGGACCGGGCCCGTCGCCGTGTCGCGCACCGCCGGCGACGGATCCTGCGTTTCACCAGCGCCGATGGCGGGCGGGGGTTGGTGGCGGCCGCGGCGGGGCGCTGGCCAGCAACGACGGATCGTTCCGATGGCGCGTCGAACTCGCACCCGGCGCCGACTGGACCGCGTGTGTCGAGCTCGTGGCACTGCGAGGTGGCCAGCACGTCGTGCCCCGCCACCGCTGCGACCACCGCCCCGCAGCCGCCGTCCCTGCCGAACGACACTCGGTGTGGAAGCAACACCTCCCTCGTCTCCACACGGACGTGCCGGGTCTGGTGGGGGCCTTCGAGCGGGCCGGCGAGGACCTCGGCGCGCTTCGGCGGTTCGATCGCGACCATCCTGACGAACCGGTGATCGCTGCCCGCGCACCGTGGTACATGACCTTGTTCGGACGGGAGGCCCTCTTGACGTCGTGGATGGCGCTGGTCCTCGACCCCGGCCTGGCGATGGCCACCGTCCGCACCCTCGCCCGCCTCCAAGGCACCATCGACGTGCCCGACACCGAGGAACAACCAGGATGCATTCTCCACGAGGTTCGCCTCTCCCGCGGGTCGTCCCTGGCCCTGGCCGGCGGCGACGTCTATTACGGCCCTGCCGACGCCACGCCCCTTTCGTTGTGGCGGTGGGGCACACCCCTCGACGAACTACGACCAGTGCTCCCCGCCGTCGGCGCCGCCCTCGCCTGGCTCGCCTGGCCCGCAGATCCCGACGGTGGCGGCTACGTCGAGTACCAGCGGCGCAGTCCTCGAGGTCTGGTCAACCAAGGCTGGAAGGACTCCTTCGACGGCGCCTCCTACGCGGATGGCCGCCTCTCCGAACCGCCGATCGCCACCGCCGAGATCCAGGCCTACGCCTACGCCGCCTGGCGCGCCGGGGCCGATCTCGCCGCAGCTGCCGGCGACTATCGCCAAGCAGAAGCTCGTGAGGTCCGCGCCATCGACCTGCGCGACCGGTTCGACCGCGACTTCTGGCTCCCCGACCGCAACGCCATCGCCCTCGACGGCGACAAACACCCCGTCGACGCCGTGGCCTCCAACATGGGTCACGGCCTCTGGACCGGCATCATCGCCGACCACCCCCACAACGCCGCCGCTGTCGCCCGGTGGCTCGTCTCGCCCGAGTTGTTCCCCGGTTGGGTCGTCCGGACCCTCGCCACGTCGATGGCCCGCTACAACCCCCCTCAGCTACCACAACAGCTCGGCGTGGCCCCACGACATCGCCCTCTGCGCCGCTCGGGCTGCGTCGCGCCGGGGTCGTCGACGACGCCCTCCGCGTCGCCACCGGGCTACTCGGCCCTGCTGCTGCGTGTGGCGGCCGCCTTCCCGAGCTGTTGGCGGGGCTCTCGCCCGATGACATCCCGGTGCCTGTCCCTTACCCCGCGTCCTGCTCACCGCAGGCATGGGCATCCGCCGCGCCCCTGATGTTGACCCGCGCCCTGTTCGGAGTCGAGCCCGACGTCCCTGGCCGTCGTCTCCAGGTCGACCCTGTACTCCCCGAGGCGTCGACGCTGCTCCGAATCGAAGACATGCCCCTCGCCTGCACACCCATCACCATCGAGACCGACCGCGACGCGCTCGCTGTTCGAGGTCGCCTTCCCCCCGGCCTCGCCCTCATCCGTACTGTCAGCTGACGCCGTCACCCGTCGAAGGGCCATGGTGGCGGGCCGAGACGGCGCCGACGCGTCCGAGCTGCTCGACAACGCGGTCGGCGAAGTCGCGGGACCGATAGCGGTACACCTCACCACACGTTGAACTCGTCGAGCGTGTTGGCGACGGGAAACCGGCGGCGCTCGGTCGCCCCCGGGCGTTGGAATCGTCGTGGGCGGCGATCTCGGCTTCGACGAGTGTGCAGCACTTCTTCGGGGGTCCACCGTTGGGTCTTGGCGTTGTGGAGCATGTCGGCAGATCAGGCGACAACGGTGGCGTCTTGGCCGCGGTCGGCTTTGACCACTCCCCTCCGGGGTACGGCACACCCGCCGGGCGTACTCCGTAGCGCACGGGCTCGCCGTCGAATACTCCCCGGGTGATACTTACCGGATGACCCTGGACGACTGTGCCATTGGGGAGTGGCCTCCCGGTACGGTCACGCCTGCACCACAGAACTCACGTTTCTCCGAGACGTGCTGGCCGAAGCGGAAGTCGAACGCGTCGCACACAAAGTCGCGGGTGCCTACGTTTGCGGGTACGAGATCCGACCGGTCCAAGCGAAGCGTCGCTCATCGGCTCGCCAGGCTGGGCCCCGCCGTTCCACAGCCTGACTGTCGGCACGTCCTCGGAGCGCTGGTCGCGCCACCGCAGGAGTTCGTGGAGCGGGAGTGATCGGTAGGCCTACGCACGATGAAGCGTGGCGGCGAGGCGGGCCATGACCGAGCCGTAGCCACGGAGTTCCGCGGGTTGGCCCGGTGCCCCGCTGCGGGCAGGCGTGGTGTCGGGGGTCCCCACGGCCGTGGCGAGCATCGGCGCCGCGTCGGTGCGGAAGTACCGGGACACGAGGCCGTCGTAGAAGGTCAGCCCGGTCGCCCCGTCAGCGAGGGCGACGGCGTTGAGCGCGAGGCGTCCGGCGACGATGCCCGCCTCGAGCTGGGCGGCCCGGTAGCCACGGCCACCAAGCGCGTCGAACAGAGGGTCGAGGGTCGCGGCGTGAAAGACCGTGTACGCAGAATCTCCGCCGAGGGGCTGGTCGCAGCAGAGGTGGGCGCCGGCGGCGCGTGGATCGTCGCTGCGGGTGCGGCCCTGGAACCCGCCGGTGGCCGTGTAGCGGTAGCCACCCGGTTCGGCCTCGGCGACGTCGTGCACAGAGACGAGGTGCTCGAGCAACGTGCCGGCGGGGGCCGCGTCCACGGGCACAGCACGACAGGCGGCAGCCAGACCCCATTCGAGCAGCGGGGTCGGCGCCGTCTGGCGGCGGAACACCCGGGTGGAGCCCCGGCGGAGGATGACCTGCTCGACACGGTCGCCGGCGGTCGCATGGGGAGCTGGGACGCTGTTCGGTGCCGGCCGGGAGACCACCGTGGCGGCCGCCCGCCACCCGGCAACGGCGTCGACGTCGAGCGCGGTGTTGGCCTGGGCCTCGACCACGAGGGGGAAGCGCAGAACACGACCGGCCAGGGGCTCGGCCCGTGCTGCCACCGGTTCGAGCGCGTCGGGCGGGGGAAGGCGCAACTCGCCCTGTCCGAGGCGAACCAAAGCGAGGGGGACTTCGTCGATGCCGTCGATCCCCACCAGGTCGGCCACGGTCGCGTCGGGGAACCCCATGAGCACCTGGGCGGGCACGCCGTGGGCGTCGGCGGCCGCCAACAGGTTGGCCACCATCGCGCCGGCGTCCCACCACAGGTGCCGCCACCCCCGCTCCCCGTACTTCCAACAGGTCCGAGACGGGATGCCAGTGAGCACGAGGGTCACGTCGTCGCACACGTTCACCCCTCGACGCAGGGGTACCAGGGCATGGTCGAGAGGGTGGTCGTGGTGAACCTCGTCACCCACGACGTACACCTCCACCGGATGCAGGTTGCCGGCCGACATCGCCGTCCGGAACCAGATCGGATCACCGTCGGTCGTGCGGGCGACCCGGGTGACCCCGGCGGCCAAGTACAGCAGCGTGCCGAGCAGATCCTGGTCGAGCCGTTCGGACTCGGCGCGGCGGCCCGACAGCACCTCGCCAGCCGGCAGCGATGAACGCCGAAGCTCGCGGGGCAGCAAGACGCCTTCGACGCCTCGGTACGTCTTCACTGGGGTGGGTCGGTTGCTCGGATCCAGAGGACGGAACCCGAGCAGCCGGTCCGGATCCGCTGGCGGCTGCCCGTGCATCGTCGAGCGATGAAGGGCATCGACGGACTCCCGGCCGTTCACAAACCCAGTCTGGCGGCCGCCGCGCCCATCCCCACGAAACGCGCTCAACCCGGGACGTTCAGGGGGATGCCCTCTGTCGGCGCTGCGCCCAACCGGCGTGATTCACACCCGTGGCGGCGAATGGTGATGGAAGGACCGTCTCGCCCGGGGGTCACCCGGGCCGGCGTCGTCGTCGCCTGTGGGTGTTGGTGTTGGCCAGGACGTCGAGCACCTCACCGATGGTGCGTTCCTGGGTGATGGCTTCGCGCAGCGGGAGGTGAGCCTGGATCTGGTAGCGGTTGCGTCGGCCGTCTTTCGCCTTCACCACATAGCCGCCTTCGGTCAGGTCGGTGACGATGTCGTAGGCGCGGCGCTCGGTGATGCCCAGCGTGGTAGCGATGTCGCGTAGGCGCACGCCGGGGTCGTGGGCGATGCACACCAGGACCCGGGCGTGGTTGGTGAGGAAGCTCCACTCAGCCATTAGCGCCAGCGTAGCAGAACGTATCTAGAAATCTATTGCTAGTTTGCTGCTGCCGATCTATGATCAGCCCAGACCTTGAGGCTTGCCGGTCGCCGACCCCCAGCTCCCGAGGGGGAAGGATGCGTCATGCTGATGCGATACGAGCCGTTCCGCGACTTGGACCGGCTCACCGAGGAGCTCCTCAGCGAACGCCGAGCACGCCAGATCCCGGTGGACGCCTACCGTCGGGGCAACGAGTTCAAGATTCACCTCGACCTGCCCGGCGTGGATTCCCGTTTCATCGAGCTCACCGTCGAGCAGGATCTCCTCACCGTGCGGGCAACACGGGCCTGGGTCCGCACCGAGGGTGATCAGGTCCAGATTGCCGA
The DNA here is from genome assembly GCA_046725105.1 of bacterium. Lineage (GTDB taxonomy): Bacteria > Actinomycetota > Acidimicrobiia > Acidimicrobiales > Ilumatobacteraceae > DASXAI01. The sequence continues at coordinate 8,227 of JBKOXV010000313.1, forward strand.
GCGGCCTCACGGCGAGTTCAGCCGTCAGCTGTTCCTCGGCGAGAGCCTGGACCGCGACCACATCACCGCCAGCTACGAGAACGGTGTGCTCACCCTCACCATCCCCGTCGCCGAGGAGGCCAAGCCCCGCAAGGTGGAGATCACCCACGCAGGAGGCGTGGTTGAAGCCGTCGCGGCACCATCCGTGGACGTGTGAGGAACTGGCTCCTGGCCCCGCGAAGCGGCTCCGTCGCGAGCCGCGTCGTGGCCTGTGGGCGGCGCCGTGCCCGACAATCTGTCGTTGCGTGCGGCGCCGCCGGTCGACCAAGCCATCGCCTGGGGGACGGTGGCTGGCCTCAGCGTGATCCACGGTCTTGGTGTGGTAGGGCTCATCTTCGTGGTGCGGCATCCATCGGTCGCCACGCTCGTGCTGGCCTGCGTCCTGTACGCGGTGTCGGGCTTGTCCATCACCGCCGGCTACCACCGGCTCTTCGCCCACCGCACCTATCGAGCGTCCGCGCCGGTGCGCTGGTTCTTCCTCGCCTTCGGAGCGGCC
>JBKOXV010000224.1:0-11471 GCA_046725105.1 bacterium
ACCGCTGGCGAGGCGCCGGCGCGTGGGCGTGTCGAGTTCAACGACGTGTCGTTCTCCTATGAGGAGGACCGGCCCATCATCGACTCGCTGTCACTCGTTGCCGAGCCCGGCCAGACGATCGCCATCGTCGGGCCAACCGGCGCCGGCAAGACGACGCTCGTCAACCTCATCATGCGCTTCTACGAGCTCGACGGCGGCAGCATCACCCTCGACGGCCGTGACATCGCGTCGATGTCGCGAGACGAACTGCGGTCGAACATCGGCATGGTCCTCCAAGACACGTGGCTGTTCGGTGGCACCATCCGCGACAACATCGCCTACGGCAACCCCAACGCCACCGAGACGCAGGTTCTCGACGCGGCTCGGGCCGCCTACGTCGATCGCTTCGTGCACTCGCTGCCCGACGGCTACGACACGATCGTCGACGACGAGGGCGGACGGATCAGCGCCGGTGAGAAGCAGCTCATCACCATCGCCCGCGCCTTCCTCGCCGACCCGGCCATCCTGATCCTCGACGAGGCCACCAGCTCGGTCGACACCCGCACCGAGGTGCTCATCCAAGAAGCGATGGCGGCGCTGCGCGCCCAGCGCACCAGCTTCGTCATCGCCCACCGGCTCTCCACCATCCGCGACGCCGACGTCATCCTGGTGATGGACGCCGGCCAGATCGTCGAGCAGGGCTCCCACGACGAGCTGCTGGCCGCCGGCGGCGCCTACGCCACCCTCTACAACGCCCAGTTCGCCGGGGCCGCCGTCGACGTCGACGCCGACGTGGCCTGAATGGAGGTCCGATGACGGCCGGAGAGTCGCTTCGTCCGGGCGACCTGGTTGCCGCCCACTACTTGCTGGCGCGCTGCGACCGCCACGGCGTCGCCCGCGTCCCGTTCCCGGAGCGGGTCGCCGCCGCTCGCGTGGGCGGCTTCGCCGGCATCGGCGTGCAGCCGGGTGACTACGAGCGGTCCAAGGCGAACGGGCTCAGCGACGGGGCCATGGCCGACGTGCTCGCTCGCAACGGTGTCGTGTTGGCCGAGATCGACGGCGTTCCCTGGTGGCCGCTCGACGGCGAGCGGGACATGGTCCGCCGTCAGGACGACGTGCTCCGCCTCGGCGAACGCTTCGGCGTGCGGCTGGTCAACGCGGCCATGCCCACCATCGACGGCGACGGCCCCACCGACGACGACCTGGCCGGCCGCCTGTCCCAGCTCGCCGACCGGGCCGCCTCGGCCGGGATGCTCGTCGGCCTCGAGTTCCTGCCCTGGACTCCGGTGCGCGACGTCGTGCACGCCCACGCCGTCGTCACGCTCGCGTCCCGGCCGAATCTGGGCGTCACCGTCGACGTCTGGCACCACAGCGTGTCGGGCGTCGGCACCGACGAGATGGGCCGCCTACCGGGCGCGACCATCGTCTCCGTTCATGTCACCGACGGCGTGCGCGACCCCTCGCTGTCACCGTTGGCCGAGACGATGGTGGGACGGCGGCTCCCCGGTGAGGGCGAGCTGCCGGTCGCCGACGTCCTGCGGACGCTGGTGGCGATGGGTGTCCAGGTGCCGTACTCCGTAGAAATCGTGTCGTTACCTCACCGGCACCTGCCCCTCGACGAGTGGGCGGCGCTCGCCGGCCGGTCCGTCCGTGAGGCCTTGGCCGCGGCGTACTCGTAGCGGGGCGAGCGCCGTTCGTAGTGTGCGGCCCCATGGAGCATCGCAGGATCGGTCAATTGTCGGTGTCGATCGTCGGAGTGGGCTGCAATCAGTTCGGCACGAGAGCCGATGGCGCCATGACAGCGCGGATCGTCCAGGAGGCGATCGACGCCGGCATCAACTACTTCGACACCGCCGACGAGTACGGGCGCAACTATGCGGACCGCGACGATCCCCAGGGTTGGGGTCTCTCCGAGGAGCTGCTGGGTCGGGCCGTGCGGGGTCGGCGTGACGACGTCGTGATCGCCTCGAAGTTCGGCATCGGTGTCCCGGGCGATGCGGACTCGGGCGGCGCCGCCGCCAGGTGGATCGCCACCGCCGTCGAGCAGAGTCTGCGTCGCTTGGACACCGACCGCATCGACTTGTATCAGCTGCACTTCCCCGACCCGGCCGTGCCGATCGAGGAGACGCTCGGCGCCCTCGACCGCCTCGTGCGCGACGGCAAGGTGCGAGAGATCGGGTGCTGCAACCTGTCGGCCGACGCGTTGGCCGACGCCGACGCGACGGCGCGCCGGGGCGAGCTGCATCGCTTCGTCAGCAACCAGGCGCCCCTCAGCCTGCTGCAGCGGGGCTCGCTGGACGGGGTGATGCCGGCATGCGAGCAGCTGGGCCTGGTGTTCATTCCCTATTACCCGCTCGCCAGCGGCATGCTGACGGGCAAGTACCGCCGGAACGAGACGCCTCCCGACGGCACCCGGCTCACCGAGCAGGTGAGCGACGAGGCGCGGGCCCGGCTCTTCTCTGATCGGACCTTCACGCGCCTCGAGGCACTCGAACAGTGGGCGGCCGATCGAGGCCACTCGCTCCTCGAGCTCGCCTTCGCCTGGCTGCTCGGCCACCCCGCCGTGTCCAGCGTCATCGCCGGGGCGGCCAAGCCGGGACAGGCGAGCGCCAACGCCCAGGCCGCCGGGTGGAAGCTGACGGCCGACGAAGTGACCGACGTGAACGAGGTCGTCCGCCAGGCGGCCTGAGAGGGCGCCGGCGCGGCGGCCGTCCTCCGCCTGGGGGAGGACGAGACGGCTCCTCCTGGGGCCGGATGACGGGCGGAGGGCGAGTAGATACCGTTCGACGCGATGGAGGCGCCGACGTGGGCGTTCCGGGACGACGGCTGGTGGGCCGGCGTCGCGGCGGTGGCGGCCGCCGTGACGGGCGTGGTGGCCGCCCTCGCGCTGAACCCGGACCACTCGGTCGTGGCCGTCGCCGTCGGTACCGCCGTCGTCGTCGCCGGCTACCTCGTTCGCATCCGATGGACCACGATGCCGACGGCGGTCCTGCTGGTCTGGACCGTGGTGCCGCCGCTGATCCTGAACCTGCGGGGCGAGGCCGAAGGGACGATGTTCCTGCTCATCGTGGCCCTGTCGTACGCCACCATGATCCAGCCCGACCGCCGCCTTCGGATCGCCTACTGCGTCGTCGGGGTGGCGCTGCCGCCGTTCATCAACCTGTTCGCCTACGACGACTGGGGCTGGCCGTACTGGATGATGGGCATCCTGTTCGGGTGCCTGTCGAGCGCCCAGACCCGGCGCTTCCGGCTCTTGGTGCGCGAGCTCGAAGCGACGCGTGAACGCTTGGCCGAGCAGGCCGTCGGCGCCGAGCGACGGCGCCTGGCGACGGAGCTTCACGACCTGGTCGGCCATTCGCTCACCGTCGTCCTGCTGTTCCTCACCGGTGCCCGCCGGCGGGTTCGGGCCGATCCGGCGGGAGCCGAAGCCGCCCTGCTCGAGGCGGAGGAGATCGGCCGGCGCTGCCTCGGCGAGATCCGCCACAACGTGGCGCTGCTCCGAGGCGCCGATGGAACCACCGGTACGGCGCCGATGCCGACGGCACGTGACGTCCCGGACCTCGTGGCGTCGGTGTCGGCCGCGGGCACCCCGCTGCTGCTGTCGGTCGACGGCGAGCTCGACGAGGTGGAGCCGATGGCGGGCCTGGCGATCTACCGGGTGGTGCAGGAGAGCCTCGCCAACGCCGCCACGCATGCCGCCGGCGCCCGCGTCGAGGTGGCTCTCACGGTCCGAGCCGACGTCACCTCGGTCACCATCGTCGACTCCGGCGGCCAGGACATCACCACGAGGCCGCCCGGGGTCGGCCTGATCGGGATGCGCGAACGGGTGGAGTCGCTCGGGGGCACGTTCGAGGCCGGGCCGCTGGAGCGAGGCTGGCGGGTGCGGGCCGTCCTGCCCCGGCCCGCGCCCGTCGTGGCGCGACCTCGATGATCCGGGTGGCTCTCGTCGACGACCAGCGGCTGGTCCGCGACGGGCTCACGCGGATCCTCTCCGACGACGAGGGTTTTCAGGTCGTGGCCGAGTACGCCGAGGGGGCCGAGGCGCTCGACGGGCTCGGACACATCGACGTCGACGTCGTCCTGATGGACATCCGCATGCGGGGCATGGACGGCATCGAGGCCACCCGACGGCTGCGGGAGGCACAGGGACCGCCGGTCCTCGTGCTCACCACGTTCGACGACGACGAGGTCTTGTGGGGCGCGGTAGAGGCCGGCGCCGCCGGTTTCGTGCTCAAGGAGGCGTCCGCCGAGCAGCTGATCGAGGCCACGCACGCCGTCGCCACCGGAGGGGCGTGGATCGATCCCGCCGTGCTCCCCCGGGTGCTCGCCGCCCTTCGGGCGTCGGCCGTGCCGGCGGCACGAGCCGCCGCCCGCGTCGACGAGCTCACTGATCGCGAGCTCGACGTACTGCGGCAGATGGCCACCGGCGCGTCGAACACGGAGATCGCGGCTCGCCTCGTCGTGAGTGAAGCGACCGTGAAGAGTCACGTCGGGCGCATCTTCGCCAAGCTCGCCGTCCGGGACCGCGCCGGCGCCATCGTGTACGCCTACCAGCACGGCGTCGTCTCCGGTTGACCGGTCTCCGCCCACGGGCGGAGATCACGTCTATCCCGTGGCCCGATGCCTCCGCCGGCCGCGTTCCGTACCGTCGACTGCATGAGTCCAGACGCCATCGTCGAGGTCCGTGGCCTCACCAAGTCCTACGACGGTCAGGTCATCGTCGATCACATCGACCTCGAGGTCCGTGACGGCGAGATCGTCGGGTTGCTCGGCGCCAACGGTGCCGGCAAGACGACCACCGTCGAGTGCATCCAAGGCCTGCGCCGGCCTGACGCCGGTCACATCCGGGTGCTCGGCATCGATCCGGTCAGGCACCCCGCCGCCGTGCGGGGTCTGATCGGCAGCCAGCTGCAGGAGTCCGCGCTGCCCGACCGGCTCCGCGTCGAGGAGGCCGTCCGCCTGTTCGCGCGGCACCCTGTCCGCCACGCCGACTCCCTGCTGATCGCCTTCGGGCTGGACGCCCATCGGCGCCGACCGTTCGCGGCGCTGAGCGGCGGCCAGCGCCAGCGCCTCTTCCTCGTGCTGGCCCTGGTCAACCGGCCCCGTCTGGTGATCCTCGACGAGTTGACCCAGGGCCTCGACCCTGCGGCCCGCAGGAACGTCTGGGATGCCATCCAGGCGCTGCGGGGAGCCGGCACCACCGTCTTGCTCGTCACGCACTACATGGACGAGGCCGAAGCGCTGTGCGACCGCGTGGCGGTCATGCAAGCGGGCCGCATCATCGATACCGGCACGCCGGACGAGCTCGTCGATCGGCACGCCCGATGGGCCACGATGCGCTTCTCGGTGCGGCCCGGCGACGGCACCGCCGATGTGCTGTCGAGGATTCCCGGGGTCCGCGCCGTGCGCTCCGAGCACGGGACCGTCGAGGTGCACGGCGACCGCACGATGATCGCCCATGTCGGTGCCTGGCTGACGGCCCGGGGCGACGTGCCCTCCGACCTCTGGGTGGGTGTGCCCGACCTGGAGGAAGCCGTGATCGAGCTCCTCGATCCACGCCACGATGCCGAACTCGCAGGAGGTACCCGATGAGAACCGTAGGGAAACTGGTCGTCACCGAGCTCAAGATGCTCGTGCGCGAGCCACTCGTCTTGGCGTTCGTGTTCGCCTTCCCCGTCGTCACCGTGCTGGTGCTGGGAGGGGTCTTCGACGCCGACGATCCCGCCTTCCAGGGCGTCGAACCGGCGCAGTGGTACGTCGCCGGCTACGCCGCCGTCGTCATTGCCGCCATTGGCCTCGTCATGCTCCCGGTGCATCTCGCCAGCTACCGCGAGCGCGGCGTGCTGCGTCGCTTCGCCGCCGCCGGGTTCCCGCGCTGGTCCTTCGCCATCGCCGAGATCGTCGTGGGGGTCGTGGTGGCCGTCGTGGCCTGTGGCGTGCTTCTCGCCACCGCCGGCCTGGTCTACGGCATCCCACCGGTTGACGCTCCGCTGCGCACCGTGGCCGGCCTGGTCGTCGGCGCCGTGGCCTTCGTGAGCCTCGGCCTCCTGCTCGGCTCCGTCACGCCCACGGCGCGCGCCGCCCAGGGCATCGGGCTGCTCGTGTTCTTCCCGGTGTTCCTGCTCGGGGGCGGCGGCCCGCCGCCCGACGCCATGTCCGACGTGATGCTCCAGCTGTCCAAGGTCATTCCTCTCACCCACGTGACCCGAGCCATCCAACAGCCGTGGCTGGGCCTGGGCACCGGCGCCGCGAACCTCGCCATCGTCGGAGCCATCGCCGTCATCGCCGCCCTCGGCTGGATTCGCACGGTCCGACTCTGACTCCTGATCCTCTGTCGGTCGAGGTGACGGAGATCCACCCCAGCGGTGGAGAACCGTCACCTCGGCAGGGACGGACGGGCGGGCGGCGCCTCGGCGTCGAAGCCCAGCCGGGCGCCGCCACCACCGGCCATGACGAGGTCGCGGGCCCTCTCGCTGAAGGCGCGGATCCGCTGGGACTCGGTCGTACGTCGCCACACGAACGCCCATTCGAACGGCGGTGCGTCGAGGAAGGGGATGTAGGCGACGTCGGGGCGGGCGTTGTAGCCGGCCATGTGGGCCGGGACGGGATACATGCCCTTTCCGGCTCCGACGAGCGACAGCATCTCCTGGATGGTGGCGAACGTGGGGCCGCGCCTGATGGGCTCGCCATCCGGCGTCCGGTCGGGGACGACGGAGAGCCGGAGGTAGTCGGGCAGGGCGAGGGGGGCGGCGAGGACCTTGTCGCGGGACAGATCGTTGACGGAGACCGACTCCCGCCGGGTGAATGGATGCCGGGACGACACGGCCAGCATGCGGGCCTCCCGGACGAGCACGGGTCCGGTGACGAGGTCGGGCTCCTCGACGGGCAGCATGAGGAAGAGCAGGTCGATCTGATCCGACCGCAGCAGCTGCAGGCCCTCGTTGAGCTGGTTCTCTCGGATCTGTACGGCGCTGCCGGGAAAGCGGCTCTCGAAGGCCTCGGCGACCTCGAGCACGAAGCGGCCGGCGGCGGCGCGGAAGAAGCCGACGCGCAGGACGCCTTCGACGCCGCGCCCGGCGGCGAGCGCCCAGGCGATGCCCGCCTCGATCTGCTCGAACGCCGGTCGTAGGTCGTCGCGCAGCCGGCTCCCCACCGGCGTGAGGGTCACCCGGCGGCTCGTGCGCTCGAAGAGCCGGGTGCCGAAGCGCCGCTCGAGGCTCGTGACGGTCTGGCTCACCCGAGCGGTGGAGACGTGCAACCGTTCGGCGGTGCGGCCGAAGTGCAGCTCGTCGGCGAGCGCCAGGAAGATCTCGATCTCACGCCGCTCCATGGCCGGCCCTCTCCATCGTTGCCGTTCAGGTTAACGAACGTCGCGTGATCTGGCCTTGTTCGGGTCACCGGCGCGTCGGATGGTGAGGGGGACCCTCTGACACACCAGGAGCGCGGCCATGACCACCACTCCCACCCCCCAGCCCACCATCCTCGTGCTCGGCGCCACCGGCAAGACGGGCCGCCGGATCGTCGATCGCCTGCAGGCCCGAGGCCTTCCCGTCCGCCTCGGGTCGCGATCGGCTCAGCCGCCGTTCGAGTGGGACGACCCGACCACCTGGGCTCCCGCCCTCGCCGGCGTCCACGCCGTCTACGTGTCGTACTACCCGGACCTGGCGGCGCCCGGGGCCTCCGAGAAGATCGCGACCTTCGCCGCCGAGGCCAGGTCGGCCGGCGTCGGACATCTCGTCCTGCTGTCAGGGCGGGGCGAGGACGAGGCGCAGGCGAGCGAGAAGCTCATCCAGGCCGCCGGCGTCGATTGGACGATCCTGCGGGCCAGCTGGTTCGCCCAGAACTTCAGCGAGAGCTTCTTCCTCGATGGCATCGTGAGCGGCGAGCTCGTCCTTCCGGCCGCCGACATCCCGGAGCCGTTCATCGACGCCGACGACATCGCCGATGCTGCTGTCGCCGCCCTCACCGAGGAGGGGCACCTCGGGCAGCTCTACGAACTGACCGGTCCTCGGATGCTCACCTTCGCCGAGGCCGTAGCCGAGATCGCCAAGGCGGCCGATCGCCAGATCACCTTCGTCCGGGTGTCTCCCGACGACTATGCCGCCGTCCTGGAGGCCCAGGGTGTCCCCGCCGACGTCATCGAGCTCGTGATCTATCTCTTCGCGACCGTGCTCGACGGCCGCAACGCCTACCTCACCGATGGCGTCCAGCGGGCCCTTGGGCGTCCGCCGCGGGACTTCTACGACTACGCGTGGGACGCGGCGCAGTCCGGCGTGTGGGACCGGGGGTGACGCCATGCGATCCTTGCAGAACGTCTCGCTGATCGGCGCCACCATCGCCACCGGTCTCATGGCCGGGCTGTTCTTCGCCTTTGCCAGCGCGGTGATGCCCGCCCTCCGGGGAACCGACAACCGCGCCTTCGTCGACGTGATGCAGCGCATCAACGTGGCCATCATCAACCCCGTGTTCATGACCGTCTTCTTGGGTGGGCTGGTGATCACCGGCGCCGCCGCCATTGCGCACTGGCGGGGCGACGGACGCGACGCCCTGCCGTGGATCATCGCCGGCCTGGTCCTCTACGTCGTCATGTTCCTCGTCACGGTCGCCTTCAACGTGCCCCTCAACGACAAGCTGGAGGCGGCCGGCGACGTCGGGCACATCACCGACCTCGGCGCCGTGCGTCACCAGTTCGAAGGCACGTGGGTGGCGTGGAACATCGTCCGCGCCCTCGCCAACGTGGCGGCGTTCGCCTGCCTGGCCTACGCCCTGTTCGTCTACGGCCGAGCAACCGGCCCCGACACACCGAGGGCGCGGCCCGCCCCGACCGTGATCGTCGCTGAGCAGCCGCCCGTCGTGTCCCGCTGACCACGCCACCTTGTCGGGACGAGCTCAAGAGATGGCGTGGGCTTCCGGCGGTGGCGTGAAGTCGTAGAGCCGTCGGGCGTTCTCTACCGTGAGGCGACGCCGGTCGTCGGTGCCGAGATCCTTCATCAGCCGGTCGACGATCTCTCGGGAGTGCGGGAACGTCGACTCTGTGTGCGGGTAGTCGTTGCTCCACATGAGGCTGTGGCGGCCGATCATGTCGCGGTGGACCAGGCCGACCTCGTCCTCTTCGAACGTGACGAACACGTTCGATCGGAAGACGTCGCTCGGCAGCCGCCCGTCGCGGTAGCGGTGTACGAGGTTCCCCATCCAGTTCTGGCTGTACGTGTCGTCGAGGCGTCGGAGGAAGTGGGGCACCCACGCGCTCTCGAACTCGACGGCGCCGACGCGGAGCCGGGGGAACCGCTCCAGCACGCCGGAGAACAGGATCTCGGTCAGCGCCTTGCGCGGGTTGTAGTCGGAGAGCACCCGTTCGGTGATCATCGGGCCGAAGTTCCGGTCGAACGCACCCCTGAACATGCGCCGACCGCCGGTATGGAAGCTGAGGGGCATGTCGAGGTCCTGGGCCGCCGCCCAGAGAACGTCGAGGCCGGGGTCGCTGTAGTCGGGCTGATCCATCGGGATGAGGGCACCACCCAAGCCGAGCTGGCGGGCCCGCTCCAGCTCGGCCACGCCGCCGTCGATGTCGTCGAGGTTCAGGATCGCGACGCCCTTGAGCCGGCCCGGGTCCTTGGCGCAGAACTCCCCGAGCCAGTCGTTGAACGCGCGCGCCAGCGCCGAGAGCAGACCGCTGTCCGACACGCGCGTGTAGAGGAGGAACCCGACGGTGGGGTAGAGCACGGCACCCCACACGCCGTCGGTCTCGTTCTCGGCCAGATAGGCGGCGGGCTCGTAGGCGGCCGGCGGGACGTCGGCCCAGCGACCGGACGACTTGAGATGATCGAGTCCCTTGAACCGCTTGCCGACCTGTGCACCCACGGTGAACGAGACCAGTCGGGCGTCATCGAGGTAGATCCAGTCGGCGTCGGCGTCGGCCACCAGGCGAGGAGCACGGTCCCGGTACTCGCGGTCGACCCGCTCCCAGAGGTCGGGCGGCTCGATCACGTGCGAATCGGCCGAGATCATCCAGTCGGTGTCCATGCGACGACCCCTCCTTGAAGAAATGAGTATACTCTGTTCAGGAGGAACGGAGCAACGCGTCGGCGCTCACGTGGCGGGTGAAGTGCCGTCGCCGATCGATCCGCCCACCGGCTGCCGCTTTCGCACGCGATGCCCCCGAGCCGAAGAACGCTGCCGTAGCGACGAGCCGGTGGTCGAACAGATCGGTGACGACCACTTCGTCGCTTGCCACTTCCCGGTAGGTGCTCCCGTCAAGTTGAACGGCTCGGCCCGACCCGTCCCCGCCTGACCAGCCTCAGCCCGCGAACCGGATCTCGTGAATCGACCCGTCGGGCTCGTGGTACTGGCCGCTCGAGAAGCTCTTCCTGAGCGACGAGAGCAGCATCCGCTCGCCGCTGAACCGGATCTCGTTCCAGCCGCTCTGGAGGTTGTCGGCAAAGACGTGGTGATGGCCCTGGTGATCGATGCGCATGATCCGCTCGTCGTACGGAAGCTCGGCCTCGCCCGCCGGCGTGAGGACGCCGTCGAGATCGGCGAACACGACGTGGTCGCCGTTGTCGGCGTGGACCTGGTTGAACTCGCCGAACTCCACGTAGAACGTCTGCCCGCCGAACGGGCCGAACTCGGGCGGCGCCACTTCCGCCATGGCCAGTCCGAGGTTGGCCGAACGGGTGACGAGATCGAAGGTCGTGCCGTCGTAGGCGTAGTACGCCGAATCCCACGTCTTGGCAACGCCATCGTCGTGGTGGCCGCCCGGGGAACCGGCGACGATGAGATGCCCCTCGTGCTCGCCCCAACTCCGGCCGCCCCAGAAGACGAAGAAGGGAAGCAGCGACTCCGGCAGCGTCGGCGGTTCGAGGATCAGGTATGGCCGCGCCACACCGTCGGCGGTGACCTCGTAGACGACGTAGTTCATGAGCGAGTTGCAGTAGTACTTGCCCTCCCACGGCCCGCCCTCGGGGCCGAAGCCGCCGATCATGAGCCAGCCCGGGACGCCGCCGCCGATAGTGCCGGCGTGCGGGATCTCGGCGAAGAGCTCCGGCCGGCTCGCGCCCGGTGCGAGTCGGATGACGACGTGGGCGGAGCGAGCGCCGCGCGCGCCCGCCACCCGCTGGCTCGTCATGAAGACGTTCCCCTCCCACTCGCCGTGGCCGAACGATTCTGGTGCACGGCGCGGATTGAACGGCATGCCCTGGAAGCTGCCTGGGGGGACGATCACGTCGATCCGGTCGTCGGAGTGGATCCGGTACAGCCCGCCCGATCCGGCCTCGGGATCCCAGTGGTCGGGGTCGGCCTGCGGACCGTGGTCGGAGAACACCACCGAACCGTCGGGTTCCGTCCAGCCCAACATGGGGTCGTAGAGATAGGTGGCGGGCTCGACGATCGTCCTGCTCTCGAAGCCGGGCTCAAACACCTTGAGGCGGAACTCGGTCTGGGCCCTGATCTCGTCTGGGTCCACTCTGCGCATCTCCGACCCCCTGGAGTAGCAC
>JBKOXV010000282.1:0-7154 GCA_046725105.1 bacterium
GGACCGGGACGACGCCGAGGGCGGTCAGGGCGTCGGCCTCGTCCTCGAAGATGTGGGGATTGGCGCGATAGACGGCCTGGGCCTTCGTGCGCAGATCGGCGACCTCGCTGGCGTCAAGCACCCGACCTGTGAGGGAGTTCATCCAGAATGCTGCAGCCATGGCGGCTCCTCCTCTCCGTAACAACTATGTCCTCGACGCACGAGCCCACCGCGGATGACGCGGTTTCGGGCAGTTAGCCCTCGGCTACCGCGCGAGGAACTCGCCGATCGTGGTGGCGCAGTGCTCGGCGTGGTCCATCAGGAGGAGGTGGCCGGCGCCGGGCACGATCTCGAGCCTGACGTCGGGGATTCGCGCCGCGAGGATGCGGGCGTTCACCGGCGGGACGATTCGGTCGTCACCGCCGGACAGGACGAGGGTCGGCGCCCGGAGGCGGTGCAGCCACGGAAGGCTGGTCCAACCGATGCCGGCGGCGAGTTGGCCGGCGTAGCCCCACAGCGTCGGGGGACGAGCCCGTCGGACCTTGACCTGCTCCTCGAGGCGATCAACATCGCCGGCGACGGTCGGGCCGTAGAGGGCGTTGGCCGTCAGCCGCAGGAACGCCGGCGAGTAGTAGCGCAACGGCGTAGCGAGGAGCGCCAGCGTCACGGGGTGGCCCGGCACGCTGCCCAGGCCGCAGGTGGTGGACGCCAGCACGAGGCGCCGGACGCGGTGCGGGTTGGCCAGCGCCAGTTCCTGCGCGACGGCTCCGCCGAACGACACGCCCAGCACGTCGGCGCGAGGGTGCCCGAGGGTGTCGAGCAGGTGGGCCGCCTGGCGAGCGAGCCCCGGCATCCGCAGCGGCACGAGGCGGGCCGGCGAGTCGCCCATGCCGGAGGCGTCGTAGGCGATGGTCTGGAATCCTTGGCCGTTCAGCGCCCGCTCGAGGGGAGCCCACATCTCGATGTTGCCGCCGAGTCCCATCACGAGCAGCAGCGGGCGTCCCTCGCCCCTGACCGACACCCGGAGCAGGTGCCCGTCGACTCGCACGAACGTGAGCAGGCGGCTCACTGCAGGTGGACGTACCGCCCGGGCGCCGGCTCCAGCGGAGGATGGTCGGCGCTGCCGAGCACGACGGGCGCCGGCCGCTCGTCGCCCGAGCGATCGGCGAGCCACGCCGTCCAGTGGCTCCACCAGCTCCCCGGTTGGCGGGTGGCCCCGGCGAGCCATTCCTCGGCCGTCGCTGGGGGCGAACCCGGGCGCGTGAGGTACGACGCCTTCGTATTGGACGGCGGGTTGACGATGGCCTGGATGTGCCCGCTGGAGCTGAGGACGAATTCCGTGTTCCCCCCCAGGAGCTGGGTGGTGCGGTAGGCGGCGGTCCACGGGATGATGTGGTCGGTCGATCCGGCGACCACGTAGGTGTCGCAGTTCACCTTGCCGAGGTCGACCGGCGTGCCGAGGACGGTGAGGGTGCCCGGGTCGGCCAGGCCGTTGGTGCGGTAGAGGTCGAGGAAGTCGGAGTGCAGTCCGGCCGGGAGCCGCGTGGTGTCGGAGTTCCAGTAGAGGATGTCGAACGCCGGCGGGTTCTCGCCCAGGAGGTAGTTGTTGACCCAGTAGTTCCACACGAGGTCGTTGGGTCGGAGCCAGGCGAACACCGCCGCCATGTCTCGGCCGTCGAGCACGCCGGCCCGCTGGGAACGGCTGCGAGCCGCCTCGACCGCCGCCGTCGACGCCAGCATGCCGATCATCGACTCCACCGCCGTGTCGAGGCCGGCCACCATGAACGTCGCGGCGTTCACCAACGGCTCACCCGTCGCCGCCAGATGGCCGAGCAGGCACGCCATGGTGATGCCACCGGCGCAGATCCCCAACGCGTTGGCCTCCTCGGTGCCGCTGATGTCGCACGCGACCTCGAGGGCCTCCTTGCACGCCGCCACGTACGTGTCCAGGTTCCAGTCGCGCTGTTGGGGCGTGGGGTTGCGCCAGCTGATGGCGAAGTACGGGATGCCGGCCGCCACCGTGTGCTCGATGAGGCTTCGGCCCGGCGCGATGTCCTCGATGTAGAACTTGTTGATCTGCGGCGGTATGGCGACGAGCGGGCGGGCCCGCGTCGTCTCCGTGCTCGGTGCGTACTGGATGAGCTCGAAGACGTCGGTGCGATGGACGACCTGGCCCGGGGTGACGGCCAGGTTCTCGCCGACGGAGAAGGGCCGGGTGTCGACGGTGGACGGCATCCCTCGGTTGTGGCGGGCGTCGTACACGAAGTGACGAGCGCCGGCGACCAGGCTGCGGCCGCGGGTCTGGACCGCCTTGCTCAACGCGCTCGGGTTCCCCACCAACGTGTTCGTCGGCGCCGCCGCCTCGGTGAAGAGCGAGAGCGCGAACCGGGCTCGCTCGCGGCTCTTGCGGTCGAGCCCGACGTCGTCGACCACGCCGAGCACGGCGCGGGTCTGAACGAGGTACGCCTGGCCCAGCCGGTGGTACAGCGGGTTCGACGACCACGCCGGATGCATGAAGCGCTTGTCCCCGGCCGCCGGTGCGACATCGCTGCGCCCGATCATCACCTTGACGAGGTGCCCGGTGACCTCGAGCGTGTCGGCCAGCACGACGCCCGGCTCGACCGCCAGTCGCTGGAGCAGCCGTCCCAGCGCCGCGGCCACCTGCTGCCGGGTCAGGCCGACGAACGGATTGGCACCGAGAACGGGCGGATCGACGGGATCGATGACGGTCTCGGTGGTGGGCATCGGAGCCTCCGTTCTAGTTCACGACTCATCGGGGCGGACTGTTCCGGCGTGCCCGCCACAGTACGGAACGAGCCAGCCCGGCGCCTTCGGTCGCCGACGACAACGTGCGAGCTGGCGTTTGTCGTCCGGTCACAGGAGATGCGAGCGGCGTCGTGCGGGATCGCCCATCGACCTGGCCCACGGCTGTGGGAGGCTGGCGTCTACTGTGCTTCCCGTCACGATCGAGCACGTCTCGGCACCGGTGCAGTGGCTCGACTGGCGCCGGCGCGTAACTGAGCTTCCACGCTGTGCACCTTGGCGACCAACCCGTCCGTCACGGCGGGTCGATGGTCGACCTTGATCACGACGCTGACCCGTGGTGCTTGCTCACCGACCTTCATCACGCACGCCTTGATGAGGTCCATCACCTCGTCCCACTCCCCTTCGACGTTGGTGAACATGGCGTTGGTCTCGTTGGGCAAGCCGCTCTGACGCACGAGGCGGACTGCGTCGGCCACGGCGGCGCTGACGGATTCGCCGGCGCCCAGTGGGGTGATGGAGAAGGCTGCGATCACGGCTGAAGCCTCTCAGCTGTCGCCGCCTCACTCGGCGCAACGTTGGAGAGAGTTCCGAGAGAGCTCCCAGCATCGACGCCGATGCTCGTCGTGGGCCCGGCGGGGCCTTCGAACCAAGGAGCAGACTTGACACCAATCAGGAAGATCCTCATCGGCGGCGCCTTGTCGGCCGGCGCCCTCGGCGGCGGTGCCGTCGGTGCGGCTCTCATCAATGGGAGTGCATCGGCCCAGACCACGAGCACGACCACCGACGAGAGCAGCCCGACCGAAACGCCAACGCAGCAGCCCGCCTTCGATCCGACCAAGGGTGGCCATGTCGGCGCCAACGGCGTGACGGAGGAGTTGCTCACGGGCGACACCGCCGACAAGGCCACGGCGGCCGCGCTCGCCGCCGTTCCGGACGGCACCATCCAGCGGGTCGAGACCGACGCCGAGGGCGCCGCCTACGAAGTGCACATGGTGAAGTCCGACGGCACGCATGTGACCGTCAAGATGGACGCCGACTTCAACGTCACCGGCATCGAGACCGGTGGCCCGGGCGGCGGCGCCCCCGGCAGCCAGCCCGGCGCCTAGTCGCAGGGGCTAGCAACCGCGACGTCTGATGTACCGCAGCGGTACATCAGACGTCGCGGATCCGCGTCGATCGGGGCGGCGCGTCCCCCAGCGTTCACCGCCACGACATGTACCGGCCTCCTGTTGTTCGTCCGACCGGAGCCGAGCGCCTTGTCGTCGACCGACGGGCCGGTTCGGCGGTGCGTGCCCGAGGGACGAGTGCAGTGATCTCGACGGGGCGTTGTACGTGAAGGGCCAGCGCCAGCCGGGGCATCTGACGTTCGCCGATCTCGGCGACATCGCGGACCTCGAGGAACGTAACGGCGCCTTCGTCTGGTTCGGACTCCGCATGCCGACGGAGGAGGAGATGGCAGCCGCCCAGCGGCTGGCTGTAGCGATCGGACACAGGCCGCGTTCAGGCGGTCCGGCGCCGCCGGGCGCTGAAGCCGGTCACGGCGTCGTCGAGCTCCTCCCGGGCCTCCTCCAGCTGCTCCCTGACCGGGACGGCGGCCGGCGATCGTGACGGCGCCGTGACCGGCCCGTCGAGCCGCAACGGCTGGGTCGGCCCCTCGGTGAGCACATGCAGGAGCCGGCGCTCCTCCGGCAGCAGCTCGGCCGGTCGCGACGGGGTGCGGGCGTGCCACAGCTCGCCGAACGTGCCGGCGTTGAACGTGTCGACGACCGTGGGATGCACGTAGCTCGCCCGGCAGACGGCCGGCGTGTTGCCCAGTTCGGCCGCCACCACGTCGATCGCCTGCTGGACGACCCTCGGCCGCAGCCGGGCCGGGGTGTCCTCCACGGCTGCCAGTCCAACCGCGGCCAGGAGGGTGGCTCCCCACGTGCGGAACGTCTTGGCCGTGAGCTCGAGCCCGGTGACGGCGCGCAGGTAGTCGTTCACGTCGTCGGACCGGATGGGGTGGTGCCCGCCGTCCTCGTCCATCCATTGGAACAGGATCTCGCCGGGTATGTCTCGGCACCGCTGCACCAGGCGGGCCAGGCGAGCATCCGTCCACGCCACTTCGCACGTCTTGGCGTACTTGCCCCGGAACCGGAGCCGGATGGTGCGTCCGTCGACGCGGGCATGCCGATCACGCACCGTCGTAAGGCCGAAGCTCCCGTTGTCCCGCGCGTAGCACTCGTTGCCGATCCGGAACAGCGTCCGGTCGAGCAGCGCGATCACGAGGGCGACGACCTGTTCCTTTGGCAGCCCGGTGCGGGCGAGGTCGGCATCGACGGCGCGACGCAGGTCGCCGACGACGTGGCCGAACGGCACCAACTGATCGAACTTCTTGGTATCCCGCTGCCTCCGGTAGTCCCGGTGGTACCGGTACTGCTTGCGACCCCGGGCGTCGCGGCCCGTCGCCTGGATGTGGGTGGCCGAGTCGGCAGAGATCCACACGTCCGTCCACGCCGGCGGGACGGCCAGCCGTTTGATCCGGGCGAGCGTCTCGGCGTCGGTGACCCGCCGACCGCCGGCGCGGTCGTCGGTGTACGTCACCCGGGCGTGGCCGTGCCGCCGGATCCCCGGTTCGTCGTCGCCTCCGTACACGATGCGCGGCCTGGCCACGGCTTCACGTGTTCCCAGCTGTCGCCGGGGCCGAACCATGGCGTCAGGTTGTCTGAGGCCGGTCGACCTCGGGCAGACTCGTCACATGCCCGGGAAGCACGAACACGAAGAGGAAGAGGCCGAGAGGGCCGCCGAGGACGTCGCCGAGTTCTTCGAGGCGGGAGGCGACGAGGATTCGCCGGCGTCCGACGCCGATGCCCCACCTCCCGGCTGAGACCCCCACCGGCGAGGCCCAACCGAATCGACGGGTCAGCGGGCGTCGTAGGCCAGGCGCGCCTCGGCGATCTCGTCGCGGTGCGCACGCATCCATGCCACGAGGGGTTGGATCGTGTCGAGCAGCGTGATGCCGAGCGGCGTCAGCTCGTAGTCGACTCGCGGCGGGATTACCGGGTGGATGGTGCGCCGCACCATGCCGTCGCGTTCGAGCTGGCGCAGCGTGACGGTGAGCATGCGCTGGCTGATTCCCTCGATCTCGCGGCGCAGCTCGCTGAAGCGGCGGGAACCGTGCCCCAGGAGCTCGACGACGAGGAGCGACCACTTGTCGGCCAGCCGGTCGAGCAGCTCGCGGAGCTCGCAGGCCGTCGTCTCCTCGACGCACGGCCGAGCCGAGGTTCCCTGCAGGGAACCAGGTGACGTCGAAGTGCCGTCTTCCCTCACCTCCTCATGGTGCCTCATGATGGGTCTACACACAATTGAGAACCAAGGCTGGAAAGGGAACTCCCATCATGGCATCACCGGCAATCGGCGTCTTCCTCCCCACCATGAGCCCGCCCGGCGAGCCCCTGGGCGACGTGGCGGCCGCCGCCCGGCACGCCGAGCAGCTCGGACTCGAGTCGGTCTGGGCCGTCGACCAGCTCGTGGCGGGCACGGGCGCTCCGTTCGTCGACAGCTTCGTCGCCTTGGCGGCGGCCAGCGGGGCCACGACGCGCGTCCGCCTTGGCCTCGGCGTGCTGATCGTCCCGCTTCGCCCGGTGGTCTGGGTGGCGAAGCAGGTCGCCTCCCTGCAACAGGTGTCGGGAGAGCGGGTCCTCCTCGGTGTGGGCGCCGGCGGCGACCGCCACGACCGCTCGTGGGAGGCGGCCGGCGTGCCACGGCGCGAACGGGGCCGACGCATCGACGCCGCCTTGCGGGTCCTTCCCGGCCTCGTCACCGGCGAGGCCGTCACCCTCGACGACGAGCCGGGCCACCCGGTCGTGCGCCTGGCGCCCGGCGTGACGATGCCGCCGGTTCTCGTGGGCGGGATGTCCGACGTCGCCCTCGGGCGCGCCGCCCGGGTCGGCGACGGTGCGTTCTTCCTGCCGGTGCGGCCCGATCTGGTCGCCGCGGCGCGTCGCCGGCTGGCGGAACTGGCCGCGGACGCGGGCCGTCCGGCGCCGTCGGTCACCACCAGTCTGCTGGCGGCCATCGACGGCGATCCCGACCTTCCCGATCGGGCCGGCATCGTCGCCCGGCTCACCGACGTCGACGGCATGTTCGGGATGCCCGAGGCGGCCGTCGACGACCTGCTCGTCGCCGGCAGCGTCGATGCAGTGGCCGAACGACTCGGCGCGCTGGCCGAGGCGGGCGCCGATCGGGTCGTGCTCAGCGTGGCGGCGGGCAACTGGGCCCGCCAGGCCGAGCTGTTCGCCGCGGCCGCTGCTCTCGCTCGCTGATCTCGGAAGTTGGATCGCTGAGTGCCCCATGGGGCACTTTCACGTCCAACTTTCCTGATCGTCAGGGCTGGCGGCCGGTGAAGGCGATCAGCCGGGTCTGCTCGT